>NZ_JBSVXD010000210.1:0-9235 GCF_054070755.1 Pseudomonas sp. SDO5591_S426
CGGCAGCTCCTACATCATTTAGATCAGCGTATGGATCAGGCTTTCGGTGAGCCCATGCCCTGACCCATCTGCACCGCCGTACCGGCAGTCATTTCTTCAGCCCACTTCACTTGATCCGGCCCGAACAGCACGACAGCGGTCGAACCCAGTTTGAAGCGGCCCAGCTCAGCGCCTTTTTCCAGATGGATCGGCGCGCGCGAAGCTTCGTCGTAACGGAAGGTTTTCAGCTCGCGTTTCGGCGGCGTAACCAGGCCGGCCCACACGGTTTCAATCGACGCAACGATCATCGCGCCCACCAGCACCACGGCCATCGGCCCGCGCTCGGTGTCGAAAATGCAAGCGACGCGCTCGTTACGGGCGAACAGTTCCGGCACGTTTTCAGCGGTGGACTGGTTGACCGAGAACAGGCGGCCTGGAATGTAGACCATCTCGCGCAGGGTGCCGGCCAGCGGCATGTGCACGCGGTGGTAGTCCTTCGGCGACAGGTAGATCGTCGCGAAATCACCGCCCATGAACGGCGCGGCGTTGGCCGCGTCACCACCCAGCAACTCCAGCACGCTGAAGCTGTGGCCCTTGGCCTGGAACACGCGACCATGTTCGATCGGGCCGAGCTGGCTGACCGCGCCGTCGGCCGGGCTGAGGATTGCGCCCGGTGTTTCGTCGAGCGGACGGGCACCGTCTTTCAGGGCGCGGGTGAAAAAGTCGTTGAAATGCTCGTAGGCGGTCAGGTCTTCGACCAGCGCCTGGGACATGTCCACTTGATAACGCTTGGCGAACCACGCGGTGAACGCGTTCTTGAACCAGCGCACGCGGCATTCGGCGATGCAGCCGGCCAATCGCGAGAGCAAGTGGTGGGGCAGCAGGTATTGGCTGAGGATAAACAAACGTTCTTTCATTGGGTGTCCTTAAAAACCTTAAAGCTCGACGGGGGTGTCGGGGTGATTGCCCCATTCGCCCCAGGAACCGGCGTAGCCTTTGACCCGCGGATAACCGAGGGATTTGGCCACCAGATAAGTGAAGCCCGACCGGTGGTGGGTCTGGCAGTGGGTAATGATTTCTTTGTCAGGCGTAATGCCCAGTTGTTCCAGGATCTGCGGCATGTCGCTGCGGATACGCAGTTGGCGTGCCTTATCCATGCCCGCCGTCCACTCGAAATTGACCGCGCCGGGGATATGACCACCCTTGGCTGCGAGCACTTTCTCGCCGGAGTATTCCAGCGGCCCGCGCGCGTCCCAGATCGCCAGGTCGGCAGCGCCGAGGCGGCTTTGCAGGTATTCGCGGGTGGCGGTGGGTTCGTCGTGCAACGTCAATGCAACCGGGCCGCCAACGTGCGCCGGGATCTGAATCGACATCGGCAAACCTGCTGCCAGCCAGGCCGGCAATCCACCGTCGACATAGTGGTACTTGCTGTGGCCGATGACATCCAGCAGCCAGATGAAACGCCCGGCCCAACCGCCGCCTTCGTCGTCATAAACGACGTAGACCGCATCGGGGTTGTGTCCCAGCTCACCAAACAGCGCTTCAAGTGCCGCTTGCGGCGGCATTAGTCCGGGCGCAGGCGCCTGGCCGAGTTGCGTGCGTTTGGGGTCGACAAAACGTGCGCCGGGGATATGCCCTTCGGTGTAGCGGGCGCTGCTGGTCAGGTCGACCAGAATCAGTTCGCGGGCGTCGAGACGAGGGAGCAAGTCGCTCGGTTCGATCACCAGCGGCAAGCCAGAGAAGTCAGACATGTGAGGTCTCCAGGGCACAAAAGGGAGGATTGTAGCGTAGCGTCATTGGCCGCGTCGGCTAAAACTGTGCAGCGCTTTCTCAATGCACTGAGCGGTTTTGCCGAAGGCTTGTACGGTGATTTCCGAAAACGGCCCGCCGCCCTGATCCGCCACCACAATCATGATCACCCGGCCATTGTTGACCAGTGAACGCAGCAGCAGGTGCTCGCCGCTGAACTGCGAGCGCAGGGTGTTGGGCAGCAGGGCGGAAAATTGCGCATTGTTGGCTGGCGTCAGGCGCACCTGGGCCTGTTGCGCGAGCAGTCGTTGCAGCACGGTGCTCTGACTGACCGCGATGTTCAACCCGGCGACTTCTTTCGGCAAGCCCGCCGTCTGATGGACCCGAAGATTGGCGTGGGTGCGGTCGGCCATCAAAATCATTACCCGACGCATGCCGCACGCGACCAGCGCATCGCGGGCAGAGGTGGTCAAGTGCATGGCGTTGGTGAAGCGACTCGGTTCGACCAGCAGCTCGGCGCACTGGCTGCGCCACTTTGTCAGATCTTCGGCGGTCGGTGCCGGTGCCGGCAATAAACCGGCATGAACGCGATTCGTACCCCACGGCCAGAGCAACGCAACGGCGGGGTGCCAGAGGTCGGGCATGGCGTGATGGCGGGCGCTGTTGGCAGCCTGCTGGTGCAATTGCTGTTGCACTTCGTCCATCGGCATTTGCAGATAAAGGCTGGTCAGGTACTGCCAGCGCTCGCTGTGCGGACTGTCCCAGGCCTGTTGTGCCGACAGCGCCAACCCATTGGCCAGCAACACGGTGTTGGCCGGCTGGTTGAGCCAACGGCGCAGCGTCGGATCGTCATCGAGGCGATTTTGTTGACGCAGTGGATGCTCGCTGTCGCGGGCAATGCGCAGGACTTTGACCAGTTCGCGCTGCTCGGCGAGCAACAGTTTATAGCCTTGTTGCACCCAGATCGGCAGGCGCCAGATATCCACCAGGGCCAGGCCGATTTGAAGCAGGCGCGTGCCAAACAATTGCTTTTCGACTTTGCGCGCCGACTCACCTTTATGGATGACCCGCAGTTCCCACTCTTCGAGCAATTGCGGATGCGTCAGCGCCAGTGGCCACAGCGGCGACAGAAACAGCAGGCTGCCCCAATGGATGTCCTGCCACAGTCGCGCCAGGCGACTGGAGAAGAAACCGTTGGCCTGTTGCGTGGCGTGCTGGCTGATCATTTGCAGCTGGCGCAGGGCTTTCGGAATCTCGGCCATGGGTTCGGCCGGCAAGCGCTCGAGCAGTTCTTCGGTACGTTTCAGTCCGAGGCGACTGATCGCGATCTCAAGGTTTTCCGCCGGCTCGGTCATGCTGCCATGGGTGTGCCGGTTGGCTTCGCGAATTACGCTCAAGGCCAGGGCCGGACTGTCCTGCATCAAGTCGGCGATGTCGCGCAACGAGCTGCGGCTGTCGCGGATCGCACGGCAGACACGGTCGTGACTGGCCTGCGGAACCGGCAGGCGCACGCCATCCAGAAGCTTGACCCAGCCTTCAAGAGTGGTCGGTTTTGGAGTCGGGACGTTCGTTTCGTTAACCATGTCGGGAGGCGATCATCTTCAGCATTAACGGGGCCCGGAGTGGGTCGAAGTGGCTTTTCGCCTGAACTGGCTATAGTCTGGCGCAGTTTTGCCGATAAGTAGAAGAAGAGATTTTTTAACTTCCGAATATGACCTTGAACCCGACTCAGTAAGTGCTCTCCTACCTATGGCTAAAATAATCGGCATCATCGTCGTATTCGCGAGCGTGCTCGGCGGATACGTGCTCTCCCACGGCAAAATTGCTGCCCTGATCCAGCCCTTCGAGGTGTTGATCATCGGCGGTGCGGCGCTCGGTGCATTTCTCCAGGCCAACCCCGGCTACATGACGATGCACGTGCTCAAGAAATCCCTGAGCATGTTCGGCTCGCGTTTCACTCACGGCTTCTATCTGGAAGTGCTGGGGCTGATCTACGAGATCCTCAACAAAAGCCGCCGCGAAGGCATGATGGCCATCGAAGGCGACATCGAAGATGCCGCTGCGAGCCCGATCTTCGCCAAGTATCCGACCGTCCTGAAAGACGAGCGCATGACCGCATTCATCTGCGATTACTTGCGCATCATGTCCTCCGGCAACATGGCTCCCCATGAGCTGGAAGGCCTGTTCGACATGGAGCTTTACAGCCTCAAGGAAGACCTTGAACACCCGTCCCACGCGGTGAACGGCATCGCCGACGCCATGCCCGGTTTCGGTATCGTTGCGGCGGTACTGGGTATCGTGGTGACCATGGCGTCCCTGGGCGAGGGCGATCAGAAGTCCATCGGCTTGCACGTAGGTGCGGCGCTGGTCGGTACCTTCTTCGGTATTCTTGCTGCCTACGGTTTCTTTGGTCCGTTGGCCCATTCCCTGGCCCACGACGCCAAGGAAGAGCTGAACGTCTACGAAGCCATCAAGGCCTCGCTGGTGGCTTCGGCATCCGGCATGCCGCCATCGCTGGCCGTGGAGTTCGGGCGCAAGGTTCTGTACCCGGCGCACCGTCCAAGCTTCGCCGAGCTGGAACAAGCGGTTCGTGGTCGTTAAGTTATGGAAAACAATCAGCCGATAATCATCAAGCGCGTCAAGCGCATCGCCGGCGGGCATCACGGGGGCGCCTGGAAAATCGCCTTCGCCGACTTCGCCACGGCGATGATGGCGTTCTTCCTGGTGTTGTGGCTGCTGTCCACGGCAACGCCGGAACAGAAGATCGCCATCGCCGGTTACTTCAAGGACCCGATCGGCTTTTCCGAAAGCGGTACGCCTTACATCATCGACCTGGGTGGTACGCCGACCCTGGCGCCGGAAAACACCCTCAACCCCGAGGTGAAATCCCAGCCGCAACCGGACAAGGTCACCGTCGACGCCGAGCAGGTTGAAGGCATGGCCGAAATGGTCGAGAAGGAGCGCCTCGAGCTGCTGCTGCAAGAATTGCAGAACAAAGTCGAAGAGAACCCGCAGCTGCAGAAATTCAAAGATCAGATCATGTTCGAGATCACCCCGGACGGCTTGCGCATCCAGATCGTGGATGCCGAGAATCGGCCGATGTTCGACTCGGGCAGTGCGCGCCTGAAACCGTATTTCGAAGACATCCTGCTGGCCATGGCCGACACCATCAAAGCGGTGCCGAACAAGATCAGCATCAGCGGCCACACCGATGCCAAGCCGTACAGCGGCCAGGGCGATTTCGGTAACTGGGAACTGTCCGCCAACCGTGCCAACGCCGCTCGCCGTGCGTTGGTGGCGGGTAGTTATCCGGACGCGCAGGTGGCGCGGGTAGTCGGTTATGCCTCGTCGGCCCTGTTCGACCGCGAGCATCCGTTCAACCCGGTCAACCGCCGTATCGACATCGTGGTGTTGACCAAGAAAGCCCAGCGCGCCATCGAAGGTTCGCAAGGCGCAGAGCCTGCACCCGATGCCCCACAAGGTTCGGGTGCACCCGGTGAGGTTCCGGCCACACCGGTCGACCCGAACGCCTTGCCGGCGGACAAGGAACCCCTGCCGGCCCACGAGCTTCGCGAGCGGTTGAACCTGTTTGAGGATCCGGCACCGAAGCCGGGTGAGCCTCCGAAGCAGTGACCCACAAAAAAGCCGACAGCGATGTCGGCTTTTTTGTGGGCGATGACTTTTAGAATCCGCGAATGATTCGAGACTTGAGATCCGTATGGAACCGATCGGCATTCGTCCTGTTCACGCTGCGCGTCGACTCGCTGCCGGTCACCGATTCCAGTGACATCGAGCGCTTGAGCGTCGATTCATTGCGATACGCATCGATAAAGAACTCGATGTCCCTTTCACTGCTCAGCTTCGGCCATTTGTCCAGGTACAGCGGCAGCTCTGTCGGGCCGGTCTTGAATGAGCAGATGCGTCGGTTGGTGATGGTCGCCTCGCCAATTTCGAACGGCACCCACCAGGACAGCGCGGTTTTCTCCGAGACCACTGCCAGCAGGTGCGTGCATTCGCTGATGTTGCGGGTGATGACCCCGGTGATGTCGTCGGTGGTCTGGGATTCGGCGTCCAGCACGTCGAGATAAGTCTTGATGTTCGCCTGCATCAGGCGTGTGTTGATGTTGATCGCATAGGCGCGATCCATGTGGCGGTAGCTGATAAACACTGGCATCAGAAATGTCCCTTGATCGCGAGTTCGCGGTAATAGGCGCCGAGCGCGGTGAGGCGGCAACCGGTGGAATGAATGGCGGCGTAATACATGTGTTCGGCATCCACCGGTTCGATCAGGCTGTGGCGATTGCACTTTTGCAGTTGGGCGAAGACATCGCCGTGTTCCGGGTTGAATTCAGGCTCGGTGGGCTCAAAGCTGGGGGCGAGGGGGTACACCGATTCCGCTTCGGCAAACCATTCAGGCAGCTTGCGCAGGATTTCCTTGGGGATCAGCGGCGACACTTCGCGCAGGGAGATGAACTGCGACACGTTGGTCTTGAATACCGGTCGCTGCTCCCAGGCATCGAGCGCGTTATCGACAAACGAATAGAGGCTGCCGGGGGTGATCTTGCCGAGGATGTTCGCGGCGCCGCCGTGCAGCGCCTGGAGCAGTAATCCGGTGAACACGCCGTGCTGCCCGCCTTCCATGGCCGGCTCTTCCTTTTTGCACGCTGTGAGAATGGTCATGCCTTCGCCGACCACGCTGCCCTCGCTGCGCAAGGCCCGTAACTCGCCGGCCGAGCCGCTCTGGCAGCAGTCGAGAATGATCACTTTGTTTTTGATCTTCGTGGCTTTGCTCGCCCAGTTGAGAATGTCGCTAAGGCGAATCCCGTCCTTGGCGCTCTTGTAATCCTGCGGGATCAACATGCCTTCATCGGTATCGGTGTCGAAGGTGCCGTGCCCGGCGAAATACAGCAGCGCGACATTGCAATCGCCGGAAAACAGTTCGCAGATCTGGTCTTCGAGCTTTTCCCGGCCCAGGTAGTCCTCGGCGGAGGTCAGCACGATGTTCTTGAAGTTCGGATCGCCATTGGCGTCGGTCTTCAACACAGACGCCATGGCCATGGCGTCATTGCAGCAACCGTTCAAACGCGAAACATGGGTGTAGTCGTTGATGCCGATAAACAGTCCCTTGCGCATGATCAGGCCACCGTATGCAGGCGAATGGCTTTGACGATGCTGCCGGTGTTCCACGCACACTCGGCGTGAGCCGCATTGCGTACCACTGTGGAGATCCGCTCGGCGCCGAACGGTTTGATCGCGATGATCACCTTGCCCATGCGTTTGGCGATCTCGATTTCCTTGTTGATCCACTTGCTGTAGGTGGAATACATGCCGGCCATGATCAGGACGGCGGAGCAGGGACGGATCTTGTTTTCGATGGCTTCTTCGAGTTGCTTGTCGGTGCGGGCGCCGAGTATCGGGTTGTGCGGCGGCACGGAGAAATTCTTGAAGGTGAAGTCGGGTTGCGCGTTCAACAGGCGCACGAGATTGTCGTGGGCGTGAGGGTAGTTCCACGAATGGCTGATGAACAAATGGTAGGTTTGCAAAGGTTGTCCCTCGGTGTCGCAGGAGTGCGAAGAGGGTTTGAACTTAGGCCAATGGCTGGCGGCTACAAGGGGGTGGAAGTTAAAGAGAAATGCCCTACAAGTACGCGTGCAGGCGTCTTACAGAAAGGTCTGATGTTTGGCTGGCAGGGGAATTAAACAGTAGAGCCGGCAATCCACCGCCCCGTTCGTTCGGAGCGGTGGACGGGCCTGTTTAGTAGCCGTTTTCCGGCAAACTGGCGATGATCGAGCGATAGCTGTTCATCCGTTGCTGCTGCACACGGCCATCTTCCAGAGCCTTGAGCAGTGCGCAACCAGGTTCACGGTCGTGCTTGCAGTCGCGGAAACGACACGTGCCGAGCAAATCGTTGAACTCGATGAAGCCGGCCTCGACGTCGGCACGGCTGACGTGGCCCAGGCCGAATTCGCGGATACCCGGGGAGTCAATCAGCTCGCCGCCGCCGGGGAAGTGGAACAGTCGCGCGGTCGTGGTGGTGTGAGTGCCTTGGCCCGACAGCTCTGACAACGGGCCGACGCGGGTTTCAACTTCCGGCAACAAGCTGTTGACCAGCGACGACTTGCCGACGCCAGACTGGCCGACGAACACGCTGATGCGCCCGTCCAGTTGCTTCTGCAGTTGCTCCATGCCGTTGCCGTGGTGAGCCGACACTTCGAGCACTGGATAGCCGAGCGTGCGGTAAACCGCCAGCAGGGCATTGAGCGCCGGGGCGTTGTTCTCGTCGATCAGGTCGAACTTGTTCAGCAGCAGCAGCGGTTTGATGCCCGCGTGTTCGGCGGCTACGAGGTAGCGGTCGATCAGGTTGGCATGGGGCTCGGGCAGCGGCGCAAACACGATGACGATCATGTCGACGTTGGCCGCAACCGGCTTGAGCTGACCACGACTGTCCGGACGGCACAGCTCGGTGTTGCGCGGCAGTTGCGCCACGATCACGCCGATGCCCTGGTTGCCGGCACGCCAGACCACCTGGTCGCCAGTCACCAGCGCCGGCAGGTTGGCGCGCAGGTGGCAACGGAACACCTGGCCGGCCAACTCGCCATCGCGGGCCTCGACCTCGACCTGCACACCGAAGTGCGCGATCACCAGGCCGTGCTGTTCCGGGCCCAGGTCGCCACCCTCAAGTGCCTCGACAGCCGAGGACTCGCGTTTGGCGGCGCGGGCAGCGCGCTCGCCCTGAATCTTTTCGATGCGCCAGTTTTGACGACGATTGAGTTGGCGTTTGGCCATGGGTGTTCCGTATCAAGAATGCAGCGATTAGGTAAAACGGCCGCGAGTTTAGCACGCCCGGCCACCGGCCTAGGCTAAACTGCGCAGCATTGCCTAGGAGCCGACACATGCAAAATTCGCAGAACCTGATCTGGATCGACCTGGAAATGACCGGTCTGAACCCGGACACTGACGTCATCATCGAAATGGCCACCATCGTCACCGACAGTGAGCTGAACACCCTGGCCGAAGGCCCGGTGATCGCCATTCACCACAGCGACGCGGTCCTCGCCACCATGGACGAGTGGAATACCCGCACTCACGGCAACTCGGGCCTGACCCAGCGCGTGCGCGACAGCCGCATCCGCATGGCCGAAGCCGAAGCCGAAACCATCGCTTTCCTGGAGAAGTGGGTGCCGAAGGGCAAATCGCCGATCTGCGGCAACAGCATCTGCCAGGATCGCCGCTTCCTTTATACGCACATGAAATCCCTGGAAAGCTATTTCCACTACCGCAACCTCGACGTCTCCACGCTCAAAGAACTGGCCGCACGCTGGGCGCCGGACGTGCGCGACAGCTTCCAAAAGGGCAGCACCCACCTGGCGCTGGACGACATCCGCGAATCGATCGCCGAGCTGCAGCATTACCGCAAGCATTTCATCAAATTCTAATACTGCCCCACGTTCCTCATGTAGGAGCTGCCGCAGGCTGCGATCTTTTGATCTTTGTTTTTAAAAGCAAA
>NZ_JBSVXD010000211.1:0-9064 GCF_054070755.1 Pseudomonas sp. SDO5591_S426
GGTGTCCGGGAAACTGTCGAGTTCGTGCTCGATGCGGGTGATGTGATCCATCAGCTCAGCTCCGCAAACAAGAACTCCACCAACGCCGACTTGGGTGCGTCAGACAGGCCGGGGGTTTGCAGAAATGCCGCGATCTTGTGGCGCAATACCGCCTCGGAAAACGCCTCGAACAAATCCGGGCGATCCTCGTCCAACCACTTCAGCAGATTGTTGATCAGGGTTATTGCGGACTCGGCAGAGAGCACTCGCAGCAGCGCTTCGGGGACTTCCCACCACGGAAAATCCCTGGAGGCTTTCAGCGAGCCACCGCCAATTTCCAGCGGCTGACCATTGACCAGACAGCGCTCGATCACCGGCATCAATTTCGCCGCGTCGACTTCGGCGGACTGCAGAATCGGCAACAGAAATCGCCCGTCCCAGAAACGAAAGAACGTCGGGCTACCATTGGGTAACAACACTTGCGTCAGGCTGCACAAATGCTCGACCAGCACCGCCGGGCTTGCAGCAGAAACCGCCAGCCAACCCCAATCGCACGACTCGGTGCTGGAGACCCACGCCATAAACTCACTGCCCGGATCTACTATCGCGACATAGGGCATGACCGATTCCCACTCGGCATAAACGGTGTCCGCCCAGATCGCACGCGGTGCCTGAATCGGGCCAGAGCGTTGCCATGCCTTGAAGGGTTCAGCGGAACTGGTATTGCTGAAAACGGCGAACAACTGCTCGCCAGTCTGGAGCGGTTGGCGTTCCAGCCAAACGCGCGGTGACAACAATTCAGGCGGCACAGACACCCTCCTTGCAGCGTGCGCATTCCTCACAGAACGGCGCGGCGCTTTGCAGGCTCAAAACCTGTGCCGGGCTGAGTGCTTCAAGTTTTCTTTGAACAGTCGAGGCACCCGATGCCGGTATCGGCGCGCCCCCAACCTCGATGGGCACGCTGCTGAAAATCCCTGCCGGACCGATGTTGATCCAGTGCCCGCCCGATTGGATCGTGGCGTTGTCACCGCCGTCGATAACGACCATCTGGCCGGCACTGACATGCACTTTTCCGCTCGCGTTGAGCGATTGGTTGCTGACGCGGACATGGCGGTCGCCGTGGACGTGAAGGCGATCTATTGAGACACGCCCTTCGGCGCTGCCGACGAGTACGCTGCGCTGGTTGCCGACCTGAACATGCAAGTCCCCCAACACGTCCTGACTCCAGTTTCGCTGGGCGCGCAAGTAGATTTCCTCGGCACCTTTGCGATCCTCAATGCGCAATTCGTTGTAGCCGCCACCGCCGGGACTGCTTCGAGTGCGGAAAATGCTGCGGCTCTTGTCCGCCGGCAAGTTCAATGGCACCGGCGTCGATGCATTGGGCAGGCAGCCCATGACCACCGGTTTGTCAGCATCGCCATCGACAAAGCCCACCAGCACTTCCATGCCGACTCGCGGAATCAGCACACTGCCGTAGCCATCGTGGGCCCAACCGCTGACCACCCTCAGCCAGCAACTGGCATGCCCGTTCAATTGCCCGTCACGGTCCCACATCAAACGGACCTTGATCCGGCCGAACTCGTCGCAATGAATTTCACTGTCTTTCGGACCGGTCACCACAGCAGCTTGATTGCCGGGCACTTGAGGTTTGCCAATCAGCGGCGGGCGGAAAAAAACATCCCACGGCGTTGCCAGAAACGAATTGCGGTAACCCTGGAATTCATCCGGGTCACTCCCTGCCGACTCCTCAAGCACTTGTGGCTGTCGGCCCTGATGTTCAATTTCAGTCAGCAGCCAAAGGCTGTTCCACTCTTGCTGAGGATGCTCGTCGAGCTGTAGGAAATGCCCACTGGTCAATGTCGATTGATCGCCCTCACCTTTCGCCTGACGGTAATCCGCGCGGCGGCTCTCCAACGCTCGCCCGACCAGATGCCTGCCAACCTCGCGATCCTTGAATTGACCGGGAAAGCCATAATCCTCCAGCACCGGCAGCTGTTCGCTGTCGAGTCGGCTTTCCAGCTCAAGACGAGGTTTATGGAAGTCGTAATCGCGGCGCGTTACCACGGTGGGTCGGGTTTCCAGGCGCACGTTGAACCGGTTGATGACGGGTTTATCCCCCGCCATACCGCTGCCCGGTCGATACGAGGTCGGTTGTGGCAAACGTGGGAAAATCGTTTGGTCATCGCCGAATACCAACAGGTGCCCGTCGCGACTGTGCTGGAAGTGGTAATGAATGCCGAGCTCGGCACACAACCGCTGGATGAATGCCAGATCGCTTTCAGCGTATTGCACGCAGTACTCGCGCTCGGGGTAGTCGCCGCTCAGCTGAAACTCAAAGGCATCGCCGAGGATGCCGTGGTCCTTGAAAATCTGCGTGATGATGGCCGGCACACTTCGGTGCTGGAACACCCGATGGTTGATTCGCTGGCCCAGGTAGGTCAGGCGCGGCACCAGACTGATCTGGTAGCGCGTCAGACGCTTGCCGGAATCGCCCTGGCCAATGCGAAAAATCTGACCGTGAACACCGGAGCCTTGCGCATCGAAACTCAGAAACGCCTGACGATGCAGCAGGCTTTCGAGCTCGATGTCCGGTCGCTCGCTGACCAGTTCCACTTCAAAGCGATAAGGCTGGCTGATGGCTTCCTTGCCCGTGAACTCAAGCACTTTGAGTTCAATCTGGACACCGTCGACGGTCAACGTGAAACGCGGTTGATTGGCAGAAGCGAACATCCGATGTGTCTCTGCAGAATGAAAGCGAGCGATTCTGCATGAGCACCAAGAAGCCCTGATCAAGAGGCAGGAAATTCAGATTTGCCCTACTGCCTCTGAAGCATCGGCTGTCAGAAAACGGTTTATCCGACTACAGACAACCTCGAAAACACCACCATTTCCTGTAGGAGCCGAGCTTGCTCGCGATGGCGTCAACACATTCAACACCTGTGTTGGCATCCAGACCGCTATCGCGAGCAAGCTTGGCTCCTACAGGGCATCCGGAAAATGGCGCACCAAAAAAACGGCCCGCCTCCAAAGGAAGCGGGCCGTTTTCATTCAAGCCATTGGCTCAGAGCTTTCGCTCGTGCCGATTACTTGTTCAGGCGGAAATCCTTCTCGGCTGCGTCGAAACGCTGCAGCATGCCGGCAGTCGGCGCGCCCATTTTGCTGACGAAGTAGATCGCCAGGCTGGCGAAGATGAAACCAGGAATGATTTCGTACAGGCCCAGCAGCTCGAAGTGTTTCCAGACGATCACGGTGATCGCGCCGACCAGGATACCGGCCAGTGCGCCGTTGCGGGTCATGTCTTTCCAGATCACGGAGATCAGGACAACCGGACCGAACGCAGCACCGAAACCAGCCCAGGCGTAGCTCACCAGACCCAGAACGCGGTTGTTCGGATTGGCAGCCAAGGCGATGGCAATCAGCGCCACCAACAGCACCATGGCACGACCGACCCATACCAGCTCAACCTGGGAAGCGGATTTGCGCAGGAAAGTCTTGTAGAAGTCTTCGGTCAGGGCGCTCGAGCACACCAGCAACTGGCAGCTCAGGGTGCTCATGACAGCAGCCAGAATGGCCGACAGCAGAATACCGGCAACCCATGGGTTGAACAGGATCTTGGCCAGCTCGATGAACACGCGCTCCGGGTTCTCGGTGACTGCACCGGCCACATCAGGATGTGCCGAGAAGTAAGCGATACCGAAGAAGCCCACAGCCACGGTGCCGCCCAGGCACAGGATCATCCAGGTCATGGAGATGCGACGGGCCTTGGCAATCGACTTCACCGAATCAGCCGCCATGAAACGCGCCAGGATGTGTGGCTGACCGAAGTAGCCCAGACCCCAGCCCATCAGCGAGATGATGCCGATGAAAGTGGTGCCTTTAAGCATGTCGAAGTTGCTGGCGTCCTTGGCTTCGATGGCCAGGAACGTGGTGTCGACGCCGCCGGTAGCCAACAGCACGATGATTGGCGTCAGGATCAGCGCGAAGATCATCAGGGTGGCTTGTACGGTGTCGGTCCAGCTCACTGCCAGGAAACCACCGATAAAGGTGTAGGCAATCGTTGCCGCAGCACCGGCCCACAGCGCGGTCTCGTAGGACATGCCGAAGGTGCTTTCGAACAGGCGGGCACCGGCCACGATGCCGGAAGCACAGTAGATGGTGAAGAACACCAGGATCACGACTGCAGAGATGATCCGCAGCAGACCACTTTTGTCTTCAAAACGGCTGGCGAAGTAATCCGGCAGGGTCAGGGCATCACCGTTGTGCTCGGTTTGCACGCGCAGACGACCGGCGACAAATAGCCAGTTCAGGTAAGCACCGACCACAAGGCCGATGGCGATCCAGCTTTCAGACAAACCGGACATGTAGATGGCGCCCGGCAGGCCCATCAACAACCAGCCGCTCATGTCGGAAGCACCGGCGGACAGTGCAGTCACGACGCTGCCCAGGCTACGGCCACCCAAAATGTAGTCAGAAAGGTTGTTGGTGGAGCGATAGGCCATCAAGCCGATCAGCACCATTGCTGCGATGTAGATCACGAACGTGATCAGTGTTGGATTGCTTACGCTCATTATGTGACGCCCTGGCTTTGTTTTTATGTAGCGGCGGCTGGTGAACCGCTCGCAAACGGTGACGTTTGACAGACGATTCGGGATCCCGCGCATTTATGACTGATGTTTCCCCAGGAAAGCCATCAGCCGGCACACCTGACTCTTGGTCCGGTTGCACCTTGGGCGCGAATGCTATTCAACAAAGCAAATAAGGTGCAACCCATTTCTCGGGAATAAGTTGCACCTAGTCGGAAAAATACTTTAAAGCCTGTTTTTTGCTCCTTTTCGGAGCAAGAACCGGCACCTACCAAACTAAAAAGCACCAAGTAGTTGCAGTACCTTCGTACCAGAATTTATTTCCTGACGAACTGCGTAATATTCCGACAAAAAAAGGGTTGCACCCGGTTGCACCTCAACAGTCGCACGGCTAATCTTGCGGCCAGCTGATGCCACGCGGTCGTGGCAAACATGAGGATAAAAACATGGCTACCACCACCCTTGGCGTCAAACTTGACGACCCGACCCGCGAACGCCTCAAGGCCGCCGCGACCTCGATTGATCGCACGCCGCACTGGCTGATCAAGCAGGCAATTTTCAATTACCTGGAAAAACTCGAGGGTGGTGCAACCCTGACCGAGCTGAACGGTTTGACCAAGGATTCCGACGATGCCGTCGACGCGCCTCTGGATCACGCCCATCAGTGCTTCCTCGAATTCGCCGAAAGCATCCTGCCGCAATCGGTACTGCGCGCATCGATCACCGCCGCTTACCGTCGACCGGAGCCTGAAGTGGTTCCGATGCTGATGGAGCAGGCGCGTCTGCCGGCAGCGATGGCTGAAGCCACCAACAAACTCGCCGCGTCCATCGCGGAAAAACTGCGTAACCAGAAGAGCGCTGGCGGCCGTGCCGGCATTGTTCAGGGCCTGCTGCAGGAATTCTCCCTGTCGTCCCAGGAAGGCGTGGCGCTGATGTGCCTGGCCGAAGCGCTGCTGCGTATCCCGGATAAAGGCACCCGCGACGCGCTGATCCGCGACAAGATCAGCACCGGAAACTGGCACCCGCACCTGGGCAACAGCCCTTCGCTGTTCGTCAACGCCGCCACTTGGGGCCTGTTGCTGACCGGCAAACTGGTGTCCACGCACAACGAAGCGGGTTTGACTTCGTCCCTGAGCCGCATCATCGGCAAGAGCGGCGAGCCGATGATCCGCAAGGGCGTCGACATGGCCATGCGCCTGATGGGCGAGCAGTTCGTGACCGGCGAAACCATCGCCGAAGCCCTGGCCAATGCGAGCAAGTTCGAAGCCAAGGGCTTCCGCTACTCCTACGACATGCTCGGTGAAGCTGCACTCACCGAACATGACGCGCAGAAGTACCTGGCCTCGTACGAACAAGCCATCCACTCGATCGGCAAAGCGTCCCATGGCCGTGGGATTTATGAAGGCCCGGGCATTTCCATCAAGCTGTCTGCACTGCACCCGCGCTACAGCCGTGCGCAGTACGAGCGTGTGATGGATGAGCTGTACCCGCGCCTGCTGTCGCTGACCCTGCTGGCCAAGCAATACGACATCGGCCTGAACATCGACGCCGAAGAAGCTGACCGTCTGGAGCTGTCGCTGGATCTGCTCGAGCGTCTGTGCTTCGAGCCGCAACTGACCGGCTGGAACGGCATCGGTTTCGTGATCCAGGCTTACCAGAAGCGTTGCCCGTACGTGATCGACTACGTGATCGACCTGGCTCGCCGCAGCCGTCATCGCCTGATGATCCGCCTAGTGAAAGGCGCGTACTGGGACAGCGAAATCAAGCGCGCCCAGGTCGAAGGCCTGGAAGGCTACCCGGTCTACACCCGCAAGGTGTACACCGACGTTTCCTACATCGCTTGCGCACGCAAACTGCTGTCGGTGCCGGAAGTCATCTACCCGCAGTTCGCCACGCACAACGCCCACACCCTGTCGGCCATTTATCACATCGCCGGTCAGAACTATTACCCGGGCCAGTACGAGTTCCAATGCCTGCACGGTATGGGTGAACCGCTGTACGAACAGGTTGTAGGCAAAGTTTCCGAAGGCAAGCTGAACCGTCCGTGCCGCGTGTACGCTCCGGTCGGCACCCACGAAACCCTGCTGGCGTACCTCGTACGTCGTCTGCTGGAAAACGGCGCGAACACCTCGTTCGTCAACCGTATCGCCGACCAGTCGATTTCTATCCAGGAACTGGTAGCCGATCCGGTAGCCAGCATCGAGCAGATGGCAACCGTGGAAGGTGGTTTCGGCCTGCCGCACCCGCGTATTCCACTGCCGCGTGACCTGTATGGTTCCGAGCGCGCCAACTCCAGCGGCATCGACATGGCCAACGAACATCGTCTGGCGTCGTTGTCCTGCGCCTTGCTGGCCACCGCACACAACCACTGGAAAGCCGCGCCGATGCTCGGTTGCGCGTCCAGCAACGAAGCTCCGGCTCCTGTGCTGAACCCGTCCGATCTACGCGACGTGGTTGGTCACGTGCAGGAAGCGACCGTTGAAGACGTCGACAACGCGATCCAGTGCGCCCTCAACGCCGCACCGATCTGGCAGGCCACCCCGCCAGCCGAGCGCGCCGCGATCCTGGAGCGTGCCGCCGACCTGATGGAAGCCGAGATCCAGCCGCTGATGGGCCTGTTGGCTCGTGAAGCCGGCAAGACCTTCGCCAACGCCATCGCCGAAGTGCGTGAAGCCGTGGACTTCCTGCGTTATTACGCCGTGCAGGCACGCAACGATTTCACCAATGACGCTCACCGCCCACTGGGTCCAGTGGTGTGCATCAGCCCGTGGAACTTCCCGCTGGCAATCTTCAGTGGTCAAGTCGCTGCTGCATTGGCCGCCGGTAACCCGGTTTTGGCCAAGCCTGCGGAACAGACTCCGCTGGTTGCCGCCCAAGCTGTGCGCCTGCTGCTCGAGGCCGGCATTCCGGAAGGCGTGTTGCAACTGCTGCCGGGCCGTGGCGAAACCGTCGGTGCTGGCCTGGTGGGCGATGATCGCGTCAAAGGCGTGATGTTCACCGGTTCCACCGAAGTCGCTCGCCTGCTGCAACGCAACATCGCCGGTCGCCTGGACAACCAGGGTCGCCCGATCCCGCTGATCGCCGAAACCGGTGGCCAGAACGCAATGATCGTTGACTCGTCGGCACTGACCGAACAAGTCGTAATCGACGTGGTTTCCTCGGCATTCGACAGCGCCGGCCAGCGTTGCTCGGCACTGCGCGTGCTGTGCTTGCAGGAAGATTCCGCCGACCGCGTCATCGAAATGCTCAAAGGCGCGATGGCTGAAAGCCGTCTCGGCAACCCTGAGCGCCTGTCCGTGGACATCGGCCCGGTGATCGACGCCGAAGCCAAGGCCGGCATTGAGAAGCACATCCAGGCCATGCGCGACAAAGGTCGCAGCGTGTACCAGGTGGCCATCGCCGATGCCGAAGAAGTCAAACGCGGCACCTTCGTGATGCCGACGCTGATCGAACTGGAAAGCTTCGATGAACTGCAGCGTGAAATCTTCGGTCCGGTGCTGCACGTGGTTCGCTACAAGCGCAAAGACATCGATCAACTGATCGCTCAGATCAACGCTTCCGGCTACGGCCTGACGCTGGGCGTGCACACCCGCATCGACGAAACCATCGCCAAGGTGATCGACAACGTCAATGCCGGCAACGTCTACGTCAACCGCAACATCGTGGGTGCCGTGGTCGGCGTGCAGCCGTTCGGCGGCGAAGGCCTGTCGGGTACTGGCCCGAAAGCCGGTGGTCCGTTGTACCTGTACCGCTTGCTATCGACGCGTCCTACCGATGCCATCGAACAATCCTTCGCTCGCGGTGATGCTGCTGCAGCACCGGACGTCCGTCTGCGCGATTCCATGAGCAAGCCGCTGACCACCCTGAAGGCCTGGGCCGACAGCAACAAGATCGCCGACCTGAGCACCCTGTGCGTACAGTTCGCCGCGCAATCGCAAAGCGGTATCACCCGCCTGCTGGCCGGCCCGACCGGCGAGCGCAACAGCTATGCGATCCTGCCGCGTGAACACGTGCTGTGCCTGGCTGAAGTCGAAGGCGATCTGCTGACACAACTGGCCGCGGTATTGGCTGTCGGTGGATCGGCGGTTTGGCCGGAAGCTGAGCTGACCAAGGCGCTGTTCGCACGTCTGCCGAAGGAAGTTCAGGCACGCATCAAGCTGGTTTCCGACTGGAACAAGGACGAAGTGGTGTTTGATGCGGTTCTGCATCACGGCCACTCCGACCAGTTGCGCGCGGTGTGCCAGCAGGTTGCCAAGCGTGCCGGCGCCATCGTTGGCGTGCAGGGTCTGTCCCAAGGCGAATCCAACATTGCGCTGGAGCGTTTGGTGATTGAGCGTGCGTTGAGCGTTAACACCGCTGCGGCGGGTGGTAATGCGAGCTTGATGACCATCGGCTAAATAGCTGTAAAGCCAGGCTCCCGCAATGGGTGCCTGGTTTGTTAGAAGCAAGATCAAAAGATCGCAGCCTTCGGCAGCTCCTACAATAGGAATGTGTTTCCTGTA
>NZ_JBSVXD010000212.1:0-9048 GCF_054070755.1 Pseudomonas sp. SDO5591_S426
CCTACAGTGGGGGAGCTACTTCTTCAGATGTTGTTTCAGCTCTTGCGAAGCCTGCAACATCGCCGAACGCACCGCCGGCACCTGGCTCACCACGTTGAGCAAACCGTAGTCGTGAATCATGCCGTTGTAGCGAACCGAGGTCACCGGCACGCCGGCTTCATCGAGTTTGCGGGCGTAGGCTTCGCCTTCATCGCGCAGTACGTCGGCGCCTGCCGTTTGCACCAGGGCTGGTGGCAAGCCTTTGAGTTGTGCCGGGGTTGCCCGCAGTGGTGAGGCGTAGATCTCGTTACGCTGTTTGGCATCGGTGGTGTAGTTGTCCCAGAACCACTTCATCATGTTTCTGGTGAGGAAGTGCCCTTCGGCAAACTGGTTGTAGGAACCGGTATCGAAGTTGGCATCGGTCACCGGCCACAGCAGTACCTGGAACTTGATCGCCGGTGTGCCCTTGTCTTTGGCCATCAGGGCGACCACGGCTGCCATGTTGCCGCCGACGCTGTTGCCGGCCACGGCCAGGCGTTTGCCATCGACGTTGATCTCTTTACCGTGCTCGGCCACCCATTTAGTCGCGGCGTAAGCCTGGTTGATCGCCACCGGGTAATGCGCTTCCGGCGACGGTGTGTAATTGACGAAAACCGCTGCTGCACCCGAACCGACAACCAGGTCACGAACCAGTCGTTCGTGGGTCGGGAAGTCCCCCAATACCCAGCCACCACCGTGGAAGAACATGAACACTGGCAACTCGCCCTTGACCCCGGCCGGCCGGACGATGGTCAAGCTCAGTGGTTGGCCGTCGACCTGAATGGTCTTCTGGCTGACATCGGCTTTCGGCAGCGTCAGCTTGACCCCGGCCTGCGCACCCACCAGCACGGCGCGGGCATCGGCAGGCGTCATCTGCTCCATCGGTTTGCCGGTGCCGGCATTCAGCACATCGAGAAATGCCTGGGTGTTGTGTTCAACGTCGCCGGCAAATGCACTGTGGACGGACAGAGCGAGAAGGGTACCGGTCAAGACTTTGCTGAAAGTGTTCATGTTCATTTCCTGTTCGGGCCTGAGTGGATATCGGTGGTTAGACGGTGACGTGCAAGCGCACTTCGACGTTGCCACGGGTGGCGTTGGAGTACGGGCAGACCTGGTGGGCAGCGTCGACCAGGGTTTGTGCATCGGCTTGTTCAAGACCCGGCAGGTTGATGTGCAGGTCGATGTCCAGACCGAAACCGCCAGGGATCTGGCCGATGCCGACGTGTGCGGTGATCGACGCGTCGTTCGGGATGCTGCGCTTGGTCTGGCTGGCGACGAATTTCAGGGCGCCGATGAAGCAGGCCGAGTAGCCTGCGGCGAACAGTTGTTCAGGGTTGGTTGCCGCACCGCCAGCACCGCCGAGTTCTTTTGGGGTAGCGAGTTTGACGTCGAGAATGTTGTCACTGGAAATCGCACGACCGTCACGGCCACCGGTGGAAGTTGCGATTGCGGTGTAGAGAGTTTGCATGGTGAAAGCCTCGTTCGGGTTTGATTTGCGCTAAATGTTTGCGCGCCAAGTAAGTGCGAGATGAATGTATCGCGCTAATGTTTAGCGCGCAAGATAAATTTTTGAAGAGAACGATGTTCAATGGCGTCGTGGTGCGCCGATTTTGAATGGAAGCTTTGATTTAGAGCTGCGGAGTGAGGGATAAGAAGGTCGAAAAAAATTTCGGAAAGGGCAATATTTCAGATAGCAAAGTGATCATTTTGGGAGCGGGCTTGCCCGCGATAGCGTTCTGTCAGTCGACAACAATGTTGAATGACGTGCCGCAATCGCGGGCAAGCCCGCTCCCACAGGAATTGATGGCGTTCTTCAGATCAGGCTTTCTTGCAGGTGACGACGCAGCTCTTGCAGCTCCGCTTGCAGTTTCTGCAATCGCTCCAGGGTCATGCCGCTGGCGCCGAGGATGCACTGCGGAATGCCTCGGGCCTTGTCGCGCAAGGCGCGACCTTTTTCGGTGAGTTCGATGATCACCACACGCTCGTCCTCACGGCTACGGGTGCGGCTGAGCACACCCTCAACTTCCAGGCGTTTGAGCAGCGGCGTGAGCGAACCGGGATCGGTCAGCAGGCGAGCGCTGATTTCGCCTACGGTCAAACCGTCCTGTTCCCACAGCACCATCATCGCCAGGTATTGCGGATACGTCAGGCCCAACGCCTGCAACAAGGGTTTGTAGACCTTGGTCATCATCAGCGAAGTTGAGTGCAGGGCGAAGCAGGCCTGGTTGTCCAGCAGCAGGTCGTCGCAGTTGTCCGGGGTGTTGCGCTCGGTGGTCATTTCGAAGCCTTCGATCAGTGATCGTCATGAATCTAGCGGGCAAATCTTTAATGCGCCAGATAATTCTGGACTAGTGGTGGTGCAGTTGGGTTTGCAGCACCAGATCCCACGGTGGAATGGGGCTGAAGCGCGTTTTCAGGTATTCCAGGAGCAACCGACTGCGGGAATTGGGTTGCTGCTGCAGGCGCAAGGCATAAATGCCGGCGCTCTCTGGCTTGGGCAGGCCGTTTTCGCAGAACAGCGGCACCAGTTCACCGCGCAACAGGTACTCGCTGGCCAGCCATGTCGGCAAGTGCGCAATGCCCAAACCGGCCAGTGCGCCGCAGACCAGTGCTTCGGCATTGTTGGCACTCATGCGCACCCGCGATGGGCGATACAACTGCATCTGGCCGTCCCGTTCGAAGCGCCAGGCAAAGGGCGGGGCCAGGCCATCCCAGTCTAGGCCGTCGTGTTCAATCAGCTGCGCCGGGTCGGTTGGCACGCCACGGCGCTGCAAGTAGTCCGGGCTGGCGCAGGCGATGCGCACTATGCTCGCCAGCGGTGTGGCGACCAAACGGGTGTCGGCCAGTTGCCCGGCACGCAGCACCAGATCGACCTTGCCAAGGTTCAAGCCCTGCATGTCGACGAAACTGTCGATCAGATGTAGCTGCACGTCGAGGCCGGGATACAACATCAGAAAATCGGCAATTACCGGGGCCAGATGCCGCCGGCCAAACGCGGCCGGAGCATCGATTCGAATCAGACCTTCCGGCGCGCTACTGAGAGAAACCGCTTCAGCACGGGCCAAACGCAATTCCGCGACGATGCGCCGCGCGCGCTCGGCAAACGCCAGTCCCGCCGGCGTGGCGCGTACCGCGTGTGTACTGCGAATGAACAACTGACTGCCGACCGCGCTTTCCAGGCTATCGATACGCCGGGCTACCGCTGAGGGGGTCAGCGGATGACGACGTGACGCGGCGGAAAAACTTCCGGTTTCCAGCACGTCGAGAAACAGGCCCAGCTGTTCGGTGAGTTGATTCGGGTTCATGGCGGTCCTGCGCTTATGCGAGTTTGGCAAAGCCATTGTGCGTTGCTATGCGTTTCCGAGCCATAACCAACTGCGTAGGATTAACGGCCTGATTTGAGAGGAAATCACTGTGATTGAGTTTTTGATGTATCTGGTCTTCGGCGCTGCGTTGGGCACGCTCGGTGGAATTTTCGGCATCGGCGGCGGCCTGATCGCCATTCCGCTGCTGGGCGTGTTGTGTGGCCTTGACCAGCAGATTGCCCAAGGCACGGCGCTGGTGATGGTAGTGCCGAACGTGATGCTGGCGCTGTGGCGCTATCACCAGCGCAACAAGATCGAATTGCGCCACGCGCTGCCGCTGGCCTCGATGGGTTTCTGCTTCGCCTGGATCGGTTCGATCTGGGCGGTGGGCATCGACGCGCAAACCATGCGTATCGGTTTTGTCGCGTTCCTCATCGCGCTGTCGGCCTACAACCTGGTGCGCATGTTCTTCGCCAGCGCACCGGCTTCTTCGCAGATGAATTACTCGTGGCCTTGGCTGGGTGTACTCGGCGCGGCGTCCGGCACCATGGGCGGATTGTTTGGTGTGGGCGGGGCGGTGGTGGCGACGCCGGTGTTGACCAGCCTGTTCGGCACCACTCAAGTGGTCGCCCAGGGCTTGTCGCTGGCGCTTGCGCTACCGAGTACCGGCGTCACGCTGGTCACTTATGCCGTACATCATCAGGTGGACTGGATGATTGGCGTGCCGTTGGCGGTTGGCGGCCTGATGAGCATCAGTTGGGGCGTGAAGGTCGCCCACGCCATGCCGGAACGCGTGCTGCGCGCGCTGTTCTGCGGTTTTCTAGTGCTCTGTGCGGTGATGCTCGCCTTTAAAGTTTGAAGCCTTCGATGATGTGTTCGGCCAGGCATTCGGTAATCGGCGACGGGTTATGCAGGTTGCGCACGAGCATGATGCTGGCTTCCGGTAGCAGCGGCAGATTTTCAGCTTCACCGAGGATGCGCATGTCCGGGGTGATCAGGCTTTCCAGTTGCGCGGTGACCGCCAGACCGGCACTGACCACCGCCATGATCGCCGACAGGCTGTCGCTGTTGTACGCCACGCGGTAATCGCGGCCCTGGGCATCGAGGGCATTGCAGGCCCACAAGCGGCAGAAGCAATCACTATTGAACATTGCCAGCGGCAGCGGCGTTTGCTCATGGGCGCTGTAGCATTGCGCTTCGGCCCAGACGAAACGTTCCTTGCGCAACAACTGGCCGATTTCGCTGCCCGGCTCACGGGTGACGATGGACAGGTCCAGATCCTGACGCATCAGCAATTGTTTTGATGATTCGCAATGCACTTCGATCTGGATCAGCGGATAAGACTGGGCAAACCGTCGCAGAATCCCCGGCAGAAAACGCATCACGTAATCGTCCGGCGTACCGATGCGCACGGTGCCGATCATGTCCGGTTCGCGCAGAGTGTTGAACACTTCGCTGTGCAACTTGAGGATGCGTCGCGCATAACCCAGCAGCACCTGGCCCTCGGCGGTGAGCCGCACCTGCCGTCCGTCACGCTGGAACAACTGACGCTGCAACACATCTTCTTCCAGCCGTTTCATCTGCATGCTGACGGCCGACTGGGTGCGATGGACCAATTCACCGGCGCGGGTAAAGCCGCCCTGGTCGGCAATCGCGACAAAGGTGCGCAGCACTTCGGTATCGATCGTCGGGTAGCTCGACATACATCAATCTCCGAGATGGTTGCCATCAGAAACATTTGTTGGATTGATCTTAGACCCGGCGCGATATTGGAGCCATCCAAACGGAGGGCAACAAGATGAAAGGTCAACATGAGTTCCAAGGCGCAGAACACCATTCGGTTCACCTGATTTCCGATCTGCTGCACAAGATCAGCCGCTGGTACGAGCTGCATCGCGAGCGCGAACTGCTGGCAAGCTTGAGCGATGAAGCATTGAAGGACATCGGCATGAGTCGGGCGGACGTCGAGCACGAGTCGATCAAGCCGTTCTGGAGCGACCCGATGCATAAATGATCCATCAATAAATGATAAATGCGGCGCTACACAAACCACTTACCGGTGAGGTAGGTTGCGAGCAGACAAGGAGATGCTCATGCCCGCAACGTTGTCCTTTACCCTCAAACAGGCTCGGCGTCTGGCACTGGCCGCCCAAGGGTTCAATGGGCGCCAGTCGCCAGCGACGATCAAGGCTTCCGGGCTCAACCGTCTGATCGAACGTCTGGGTATCCTGCAGATCGATTCCGTCAACGCTGTGGTGCGCTCGCACTACCTCCCGCTGTTTTCCCGTCTGGGTTCCTATTCTTCTGACTTGCTCGACCAGGCTGCCTGGAGTTCGGGGCGTGGTCGCACGTTGTTTGAATACTGGGGCCATGAAGCTTCGTTGTTGCCCCTGTCGATGTACCCGCTGATGCGCTGGCGCATGCAGCGCGCAACCCGTGGCGAAGACATCTATCAGCAACTGGCGCGTTTTGGTCGTGAGCAGCAGGACACGATTCGCCGGGTATTGGCCGCGGTTGAGGAGCAGGGCGCGCTAGGCGCCGGCAGCCTGTCGACCCGTCAGGAGCGGGCCGGACCATGGTGGGACTGGAGCGCGGAAAAACATGCGCTGGAATGGTTGTTCGCTGCCGGAGAAGTGACGGTGGCCGGGCGGCGCGGGTTCGAGCGGCTCTATGATTTGCCGGAACGGGTGATTCCTTCGGCGATTCTGGCGCAGCCGTTGATCAATGAAGCCGAGGCCCAGCGAGGATTGCTACTGCATGCCGCGACGGCTTTGGGCGTGGGCACCGAGAAGGACTTGCGCGACTATTTTCGCTTGAACCCTTCGGACAGTCGTCCGCGTCTGGCGGAACTGGTCGAGGCGGGCGAATTGGTCATATGCGACGTTCAGGGCTGGAAGCAACCGGCCTATTGTCTCCCTGAGCCGAAAGTGCCGCGCAAGGTCGAGGCCAGTGCGTTGCTGTCACCGTTCGATTCGCTGATCTGGGAGCGCAGCCGCACCGAGCGTCTGTTCGATTTTCGCTACCGGTTGGAGATTTACACGCCGCAGGACAAACGGGTGTATGGCTATTACGTGCTGCCGTTTTTGCACAACGAACGGATTGCCGCGCGTGTCGATCTGCGTGCCGAGCGGGCGGCGGGTCGGCTGGCGGTGCATGCGGTGCATGAGGAAGAGGCGGGGCTGGATGACGAGGGGATGCTGGCGTTGGCGGCGAATCTGCGGCGGATGGCGGATTGGTTGGGGTTGGGGCAGGTTCAGTTGAACTGCCCGCGGGCGAGTGCGGATCGCTTGCGGGTGGCTTTGGCACAGATTGAGGGTGACTGAGCTGACGCCATCGCTGGCAAGCCAGCTCCCACAGTGACCGCGCCGGACAAAAATTATGTGTACGGCACAAATCCTGTGGGAGCTGGCTTGCCAGCGATAGTCTTCACGCTATCTACCGCCGAACTTGTTTAAGGGTCTCAGCAATCAAAAATGCCAATTCCAGCGACTGATCGGCATTCATCCGCGGATCGCAATGGGTGTGATAACGATCCGACAAACCATCTTCGGTAATCGGCCGCGCACCGCCGATGCACTCGGTGACGTTCTGCCCGGTCATTTCGATATGGATACCACCGGCATACGAACCTTCCGCTTCGTGCACCTGGAAGAACTGCTTCACCTCACCCAGAATCTGCGCAAAGTCGCGGGTTTTGTAGCCGCTGCTGGCCTTGATGGTGTTGCCGTGCATCGGGTCGGAACTCCACAGCACTTGCTTGCCTTCACGCTGCACGGCGCGAATCAGTTGCGGCAAGTGATCGCCAACCTTGTTCGCGCCCATCCGCGCAATCAGGTTCAGGCGACCCGGATCGTTGTCCGGATTGAGCACGTCGATCAGGCGGATCAGGTCTTCAGGGTTCATGCTCGGGCCGACCTTGACCCCGATCGGATTGTTCACACCGCGCAGGAATTCGACGTGGGCGCCGTCGAGCTGACGGGTGCGATCGCCGATCCACAGCATGTGGGCCGAGCAGTCGTAGTAGTCGTTGGTCAGGCTGTCGCGACGCACGAAGGCTTCTTCGTAGTTCAGCAGCAGCGCTTCGTGGGCGGTGAAGAAACTGGTTTCGCGCAGTTGCGGAGAGCTGTCCATGCCGCAGGCGCGCATGAAGGCCAGGGTTTCATCGATGCGGTCGGCCAGGTGGCTGTATTTTTCCGCCAGCGCCGAGTTGGCGATGAAGTCCAGGTTCCACTTATGCACCTGATGCAGGTCGGCAAACCCGCCCTGGGCGAAGGCGCGCAACAGGTTCAGGGTCGCGGTGGACTGGTGATAGGACTGCAGCAGGCGTTCCGGGTCCGGCACGCGGCTTTTTTCGTCGAAACCGATGCCGTTGACGATATCGCCACGGTAGGCCGGCAGGGTCACGCCGTCGATGGTTTCGTCGTTTGCCGAGCGCGGCTTGGCGAACTGGCCGGCCATGCGCCCGACCTTGACCACCGGGCAGCCGGCCGCGAAGGTCATGACGATCGCCATTTGCAGCAACACTTTGAAGGTGTCGCGGATTTTCGCGGCGGAGAACTCGGCGAAGCTTTCGGCGCAGTCGCCGCCCTGCAACAGAAACGCGCGGCCCTGGGTCACTTCGGCAAACTGACGGCGCAATTCCCGGGCTTCACCGGCAAACACCAGCGGCGGGTAGCTAGCCAGCGTTTGCTCGACCTGCTGCAAATGCGCGGCGTCGGGATATTGGGGTTGTTGCTGGATCGGCAAGGCGCGCCAGCTGTCAGGGCTCCAGGGTTGGCTCATCACGGTCTCTAATGTTTTACGCTCGGGCAGCCATGTTATCAGCAATTAGTGCGTGACCTGTTCCCGTCGCTTGGCCGACAATCGCGGTTTTGCCGCTGACAATCGGAAGACGAGATGACTGAGGAGCGCGTCGAGCATTTGCTCGCCGAGGTGCAGGACGAATTTGGCGTGATTCGCGTGCTGGAAGTGGCCGACTATCGTTTTCTCGAATTCGGTGATGCCATCGAGCAAAGCTGCGTGTTCACCGCCGATCCGAGCTGGCTCGAATACGACTACACCCGGGCGATGCTGATCGGTGCGCTGTGCCACGAACAACCGGAAACCGCGCTGTTCCTCGGCCTCGGCGCCGGTACGCTGACCCAGGCTTGCCTCAAGTTCCTGCCGCTGGAAGACGTCGAAGCCATCGAGTTGCGCCCGGATGTACCGCGCCTGGCTATCGAATATCTGGGGCTGGATGACGACCCTCGCCTGTATATCCGTGTGGGCGATGCGCTGGAACTGCTCGACACCGCCGAGCCTGCGGACCTGATTTTCGTCGACCTTTATACCGACGTCGGCCCGGGTGTCGGCCATCTGGCCTGGACCTTCCTGGAAAACTGCCAGAAACGCCTGAATCCGGGCGGCTGGCTGGTGATCAACCAATGGGCCACCGACGATGGCAAGCCGTTGGGCGCTGCGTTACTGCGTGGGCTTTACCATCGGCATTACTGGGAGCTGCCGGTGAAGGAGGGCAATGTGATTCTGATTGTGCCTTCGGAGCTGGATCAGGAACTGGATATGGAAGGGCTGACGGCCCGGGCTGAAGAGTTGGCGCCGCGGTTGGGGTATTCGTTGCAGACATTGATCAAGGCTATTCGCCCGGCGACATAAGGAATACAACCACACCTGTAGGAGCTGCCGAAGGCTGCGATCTTTTGATTTTGTTCTTCATGATCAAAAGATC
>NZ_JBSVXD010000213.1:0-8919 GCF_054070755.1 Pseudomonas sp. SDO5591_S426
CTTTTGATCTTGTTTTTAGAGCAACATCAAAAGATCGCAGCCTGCGGCAGCTCCTACAGGTTTTTTTTTGATCTCAACCGCGCTTGGTCAGGCCCATTTTTACCCGACCTTCAGCCGGGGTCAGGACGCGGGCACCGAGGCGGCTGAGGATTTCGCTGGCGCGCTCGACCAGTTGGCCGTTGGTCGCCAGCACGCCCTTGTCCAGCCACAGGTTGTCTTCCAGACCGACCCGCACGTTGCCGCCCAGCAGCACCGCCTGCGCAGCCATCGGCATCTGCATGCGACCGATGCCGAAGCCAGCCCACACAGCATCGGCCGGCAGGTTGTCGACCATGGCTTTCATGGTGGTGGTGTCAGCCGGGGCGCCCCACGGGATGCCCAGGCACAGCTGGAACAGCGGGTTGTCGAGCAGGCCTTCCTTGATCATCTGCTTGGCGAACCACAGGTGACCGGTGTCGAAAATTTCCAGCTCGGCCTTCACGCCCAGTTCTTGAATGCGTTTGGCGCCAGCACGCAGCTGGGCCGGGGTGGACACGTAAATGGTGTCGCCATCGCCGAAGTTCAGGGTGCCGCAATCGAGGGTGCAGATTTCCGGCAGCAGCTCTTCGACGTGGGCCAGACGGGTCAGCGGGCCGACCAGGTCGGTGTTCGGGCCGAACTCCATCGGGTTCTCACCGGCGCCGATTTCCAGATCGCCACCCATGCCGGCGGTGAGGTTGACGATGATGTCGACGTCCGCTTCGCGGATTCGCTCCATCACTTCGCGGTACAGCGCCACGTCACGGCTGAACTTGCCGGTTTGCGGGTCGCGAACGTGGCAGTGAACCACGGTGGCACCGGCCTTGGCGGCTTCCACGGCGGCAGCGGCGATTTGTTTCGGGGTGACCGGAACGTGTGGGCTCCTGGCGGTCGTGTCGCCAGCACCGGTGAGTGCGCAGGTGATGATGACGTCGTGGTTCATGAGGCGGTTTCCTTCAGGCGTGGTGGTCCCGTCCGCAGCCCTGTCGGGCTGCGAATCGGTGGTTCGGTTCAGAAAAAAGAGCGGATTACTTACTGGTCAGTTTCAGGTTTTCAGCAGCCGGTTTGCCGTCGAAAGTGGTCACACCTTCAAGCCAGCGCTGCTTGTCTTGCGGGTGATCCTTGAGCCATTGCTTGGCCGATTCGAAAGCGTCCTTGTGATCCAGCAACGGCTGCATCATCCGGCTCTCGTCTTCGGCGGTGAACGTCAGGTTGCTCAGCAGGCGACCGATGTTCGGGCATTGATCGGCGTACTTCGGTGCGGTGACGGTCCAGACAGTCGCCATGCCTTCGTTCGGGCCGAGGGCGTCGTCGCTGCCGGTGAGGTAGGTCATCTGCACGTTGACGTTCATCGGGTGCGGCGCCCAGCCGAAGAACACCACGGCTTCCTTGCGGCGCACGGCGCGATCGACGGCGGCGAGCATGCCGGCTTCGCTGGATTCGACCAGCTGGAACTTGCCGAGGCCGAACTGGTTCTTGGCGATCATCGCCTTGATCTGAGTGTTGGCGCCCGAGCCAGGCTCGATGCCGTAGATCTTGCCGCCCAGTTCTTTTTCGAATTTGGCGATGTCGGCGAAAGTCTTCAGGCCTTTGTCGGCGAGGTAGGTCGGCACGGCCAAGGTGGCGCGGGCATCTTTCAGGCTTGGCGCTTCAAGCACCTTGACCTGGTTGGCGTCGACGAACGGGGTGATGGTCTGGGTCATCAGCGGGTTCCAGTAACCCAGGAACAGATCCAGGCGCTGATCGCGGATCCCGGCGAAGATGATTTGCTGGGAGGCGCTGGTTTGTTTGGTGCTATAGCCGAGGCCGTCGAGCAATACCTGGGTCATCGCGCTGGTAGCGATTACGTCGGTCCAGTTCACCACGCCCATGCGCACATTCTGGCAAGAGGCGGGTTCGGCGGCCATGACGCTGGCGCTCAGCAAAGCGGTACCACTGAGTGCAAGAACACAGCTGCTGATCAGTCGTTTCATTCTCAGGTTCCTCGGCAGTTTCATTATTGTGGGTCCGGACATCTTTGTGCGCCGGTGATGCCAAGTTACGCAGCTGTGTCCCCGTAAAAGCGCACTGCGGCGACCAGCTCTTGCACTGCAGCGACCTGACCTCTTGAATGCCTGTTGCAAGTGGCGTATCTACATCCTCACGCTACCCGTCCTCTCGTTACTCGGCCTCTTGTTACCTGCTAAGCGAGTGCGCTCCATGTCCCAGGATTTCTATTTCTTGTTGATGCCGGGTTTCTCGGCCATTGGATTTATCTCGGCCATCGAGCCGTTGCGGGTCGCCAATCGCTTTCGCGGCGAGTTGTATCGCTGGCATGTATTGAGCGCGGATGGCGGGGCGGTGCTGGCCAGCAATGGTATGTCGGTCAACGCCGATGCGGCGCTTGAGCCGCTGAAAAAAGGCGCGACGCTGTTGGTGGTCGCCGGCTTCGAGCCGCTGAAGTTCGCCACTCCGGCACTGGAACACTGGCTGCGCCGACTGGACAACGAAGGCGTGACCCTCGGCGCCATCGACACCGGCAGCTTCATCCTCGCCGAAGCAGGCCTGCTCGACGGTCATCGCCTGACCCTGCATTGGGAGGCTATCGATGCCTTCAAGGAATCCTATCCGCAGCTCAGCGTTACCCAGGAACTGTTCGAGATCGACCGTCGGCGCATCACCTCCGCCGGCGGCACCGCTTCCATCGATTTGATGCTGGATCTGATCGCCCAGGCCCACGGTCCTGAGCTGGCGATCCAGGTCAGCGAACAATTCGTGCTCGGCCGCATCCGCCCGCGCAAAGACCACCAACGCATGGAAGTTGCCACGCGCTATGGCATCAGCAACAAGAAGCTTGTTCATGTGATCGGGGAAATGGAGCAGCACAGCGAGCCGCCGCTGAGCACGCTGGAACTGGCGGAATCGATCAAGGTGACGCGTCGGCAACTGGAGCGCCTGTTCCGGTTGCACCTGAACGACACACCGAGCAATTTCTATCTGCGATTAAGGCTGGAAAAGGCTCGGCAATTGCTGAGGCAGACGGATATGAGCGTGCTGGAAGTGAGCATCGCGTGCGGGTTTGAATCGCCGTCGTATTTCACCCGCAGTTATAGGGCGAAGTATGAGCGTTGTCCGCGAGAGGACCGGCGTACCGCAAAAGCATGAACACCCGAAAACCCTGTGGGAGCCAGCCTGCTGGCGATAGCGGTCTGTCAGACACATAAATGTCGACTGATGCACCGCCATCGCCAGCAGGCTGGCTCCCACAGTTAATTTGGTATTTCAGGAAGATCGATTACTTCTTCACCAACGCCGAACACGCCGCCTTGTACGCCTCATGCTGATACTTGTTCAGCGTCTCCGGCAGCTCGACACTGAATTTCTTGCACTGCGCCGTGATCGTCTGCGGCGACAACAACGTCACCTCGCAATTCTCCAGCAACTGGAACACACCCTCGATCTTGAACGTGGTCGGCCCACCGGCGAATTCACCTTTCTTGCCGCGCTTCTTGATCGCGATGCGGTCGATGGAGTTCTCACGCACGAACGACGCCACCTGCGCAGCGAACAGCTTGACGTTGGCCGCCTCGTCATCATCATCGAGGGCGATTTTCTTGGTGTTGAGGGTGGCGTGATTCAGGGCCGTACCGTCGAGGGACGCCACGGCGATGATCGCTTCACTGCCTTTGATTTCGATGCCGCAGACTTTCATGTTGATTCCTTGACTGGCTGATGGCGTGCAGCTTACAGCTCAAGTTGACTGGCGGTGATGCCAAAAGCCGCAGCGATTTTTTCCCGTGTGGCCTTGCGAGGCTTGGCAACGGTTTCCTGTTGGGCAAATGCCGGCTGAGTGATGCCCATGCGTTTGGCCACTTCATCCTGGGTAAGGTTCAAGTGTTCGCGCCAGGCGCGGATGGGTGTGGCGCCATCGACGATACGACTGACCACCTCATGAGGGATCAAGTCGGGTTCGATCTTCTGCGCCACATATTGCGCATAAGGAATGACTACGAAGGCTGGATTGCCTTCGGCGTCATTGATGATTTGGATGTCAGTAGGTGCGTTCATCGCGTTTTTTGACCTCTTGAATACTGACCACTTTGATCGCGCCATCCCAATCAAACATGACCCGATAGTTACCGACACGCAGTCGATAAGCGTAGTCATGACCGACCAGTGCTTTGACATTGCCTACATCGGGCATGTCTGCCAGCGCCGTGATGGCATCGCGAACCTGGCCCTGATGAACGGAATGCAATTTCAGGAGTTGCTTAACGGCCTTTCGAGTCCAGTGGATGCTGTTCATGGAAGAATATAAGTCTTTTATAAGATTTGCGAATCTTTGCTTATATTTTTCAAATGGCCAATCAACAACAATTGTCAGCATATTGCGTGAAAAGCCCACAGGCTGGGGCTTTCAAGCAAAACGTGTAGGTGAGGTCAGAACGTGTTGTGGGAAGAAGGGAAAACGCTGCTGAAAGCTGGATGCGGTTCCAGCTTTCAGAGGAAGATTAAGGACTATTCCTGCCCAATCGACTCCAAAAACTCCGACCGCTCATCACTCATCCGCGCCACGCAATCGTTCTGCGCCATGGTGAACGCCTTGCTGCCGGTTGTAGCCGGGAAGGCTTCCACGGCGCAGTCGGCGTCGCGGGTTTTCAGCCATTGGGCTTGGGCGGTTTTGATTTTGGCGCTGATGTCGGCCAATTGCGTCGGGTTCTTGCCGTAGAGCGACTGCATGCGTTCGTTGAGACTTTTGAGGTTTTCGCTCAGCAGGTCTTCGGCGGTGGTTTTGCTGAAGGCCGAGCATTCCAGGGTCTGGATGTCGTTTTCGACTTTGTCGCAGGGGTTGTCGTCGGACTCCTCCGCTGCGTGTACGCCGGTCGCAATCAGTGCCAAAGCCAGAAGGATGGATTTCATTCAGGTCGCCGCTCTATTCCAGTGATGGGGCGAATTCTGGCCCAAGCGGACGGCCTTGAACAGGTCGCCAATAGTGCCTGGCGACGACCCTTTGTCGCGGATTGACGCTTTCGGCAATTCCCCTGTCGTTTTTGCACCCGGCTGCCCCTGCACCGAGGCATATGCTGGCCCCAAAGCGCCGGCAGACGATTCGGCGCATGAATCGCCAATAAGGGGACGCCTGATGAGCCCAGCCGAATTACACGCCGACAGCATCGTTATCGACGGTCTGATCATTGCCAAATGGAACCGCGAGCTGTTCGAAGACATGCGCAAGGGCGGTTTGACCGCGGCCAACTGCACCGTGTCGGTGTGGGAGGGCTTTCAGGCCACCGTCAACAACATCGCCGCCAGCCAGAAGCTGATCCGCGAGAACAGCGACCTGGTGATTCCGGTGCGCACCACCGCCGACATCCGTAAAGCCAAGGAGCAGGGCAAGACCGGCATCCTCTTCGGCTTCCAGAATGCCCACGCCTTTGAAGACCAGATCGGCTATGTCGAAGTCTTCAAGCAGCTCGGCGTCGGTATCGTGCAGATGTGCTACAACACCCAGAACCTGGTCGGCACCGGTTGCTACGAGCGTGACGGCGGGCTGTCGGGCTTCGGTCGCGAAATCGTTGCCGAGATGAACCGCGTTGGCGTGATGTGCGACTTGTCCCACGTGGGCTCCAAGACTTCCGAAGAAGTCATCCTCGAATCGAAAAAACCGGTCTGCTACTCCCACTGCCTGCCGTCAGGTCTCAAAGAGCACCCGCGCAACAAGTCCGATGAAGAACTGAAGTTCATTGCCGACCATGGCGGTTTCGTCGGTGTGACCATGTTCGCGCCGTTCCTGGCCAAGGGCATCGATTCGACCATCGACGACTACGCCGAAGCCATCGAATACACCCTGAACATCGTCGGCGAAGACTCGATCGGCATCGGTACCGACTTCACCCAGGGTCACGGGCAGGACTTCTTCGAATACCTGACCCACGACAAGGGCTACGCCCGTCGTCTGACCAGCTTCGGCAAGATCATCAACCCGCTGGGCATCCGCACCGTCGGCGAGTTCCCGAACCTGACCGAAACCTTGCTCAAGCGCGGCCACTCCGAGCGCGTGGTGCGCAAGATCATGGGCGAGAACTGGGTGAACGTCCTGAAAGATGTCTGGGGCGAATAAGCCGCCGCACTTCTGAATCCTTTCCTGCGGCCGTCCGCGCCGCAGGCAACACAACGAATTTTCTGGAGTTAAGTTTCCATGGCCAAGATCGCCCCGCAATTGCCTATCGAAGTCGACAGCGAAACCGGTGTCTGGACCTCCGACGCCCTGCCGATGCTGTACGTACCGCGCCATTTCTTCGTCAACAACCACATGGGTATCGAGGAAGTGCTGGGCGCCGACGCCTACGCCGAGATCCTCTACAAAGCCGGCTACAAGTCCGCCTGGCACTGGTGTGAAAAAGAAGCCGAATGCCATGGTCTGGAAGGCGTCGCGGTGTTTGAACACTACATGAAGCGCCTGTCGCAGCGTGGCTGGGGCCTGTTCAAGATCCAGGACATCGATCTCGACAAAGGCACCGCCAGCGTCAAGCTCGAACACTCGGCATTCGTCTACGTGTACGGCAAGGTCGGGCGCAAGGTCGACTACATGTTCACCGGCTGGTTTGCCGGTGCGATGGATCAGATCCTCGCCGCTCGCGGCAGCAAGATCCGCACCGTGGCCGAGCAAGTCTACGGTGGCTCCGAAGAGGGCCACGAAGACGGCTTGTTCACCGTCAAGCCGTTGTAAGTCGAGGAACCCGCCATGGCTTTCGAAGCAATGTTCCAGCCGATCCAGATCGGCAAACTGACCATCCGCAACCGCGTGCTCAGCACCGCGCACGCCGAGGTCTATGCGACCGACGGCGGCATGACCACCGACCGGTACGTCAAGTATTACGAAGAGAAGGCCAAGGGCGGGATCGGCCTGGCGATCTGCGGCGGCTCGTCCGTCGTGGCGATCGACAGCCCGCAGGAATGGTGGAGCTCGGTGAACCTGTCCACCGACCGCATCATCCCGCATTTCCAGAATCTGGCCGACGCCATGCACAAGCACGGCGCCAAGATCATGATCCAGATTACCCACATGGGCCGTCGCTCGCGTTGGGACGGTTTCAATTGGCCGACGCTGATGTCGCCATCGGGCGTTCGCGAGCCGGTGCACCGTGCTACCTGCAAGACCATCGAGCCGGAAGAAATCTGGCGGGTGATCGGCAATTACGCGCAAGCAGCACGCCGTGCCAAGGCCGGTGGCCTCGACGGTGTGGAACTGTCGGCCGTGCACCAGCACATGATCGACCAGTTCTGGAGCCCGCGCGTCAACAAGCGTACAGACGAATGGGGCGGCACCTTTGAAGGCCGCATGAAGTTCGGCCTGGAAGTCTTGAAAGCCGTGCGCGCCGAGGTCGGTGACGATTTCTGCGTGGGCATGCGCATCTGCGGTGACGAGTTCCACCCGGACGGTCTGTCCCACGAGGACATGAAGCAGATCGCCAAGTATTACGACGACACCGGCATGCTCGATTTCCTCGGCGTCGTGGGCTCGGGTTGCGACACCCACAACACCCTGGCCAACGTGATCCCGAACATGAGTTATCCGCCGGAGCCGTTCCTGCACCTGGCGGCCGGGATCAAGGAAGTGGTGAAGGTTCCTGTGCTGCACGCGCAGAACATCAAGGACCCGAACCAGGCCACCCGCATTCTGGAAGGCGGTTATGTCGACATGGTCGGCATGACCCGCGCGCACATCGCCGACCCGCACCTGATCGCCAAGATCAAGATGGGCCAGATTGACCAGATCAAGCAGTGCGTCGGCGCCAACTACTGCATCGACCGTCAGTATCAAGGCCTGGATGTGTTGTGCATCCAGAACGCGGCGACTTCCCGTGAATACATGGGCCTGCCGCACATCATCGAAAAAACCACCGGCGTGAAACGCAAGGTTGTGGTGGTTGGCGCCGGTCCTGCGGGGATGGAAGCCGCTCGCGTTGCCGCCGAACGTGGCCACGACGTGACCCTGTTCGAGAAAAAAGAATTCATCGGCGGGCAAATCACCACGGCCTCGAAAGCACCGCAACGGGACCAGATCGCCGGTATCACCCGCTGGTATCAGCTGGAACTGGCGCGCTTGAAAGTCGACCTGCGCCTGGGCACCGCGGCGGATGCGCCGACCATCATGGACCTGCGTCCGGATGTGGTGGTGCTGGCCGTCGGCGGTCATCCGTTCATCGAGCAGAACGAACACTGGGGCGCGGCTGAAGGCCTGGTGGTCAGCAGCTGGGATGTGCTCGACGGCAAGGTGGCGCCGGGCAAGAACGTGCTGGTGTACGACACCATTTGCGAATTCACCGGCATGTCGACCGCCGACTTCATCGCCGACAAGGGCAGCCAGGTCGAGATCGTCACCGATGACATCAAGCCGGGTGTAGCCATCGGTGGTACGTCGTTCCCGACTTACTACCGCAGCATGTACCCGAAAGAAGTGATCATGACCGGCGACATGATGCTGGAGAAGGTCTACCGCGAAGGCGACAAGCTGGTGGCGGTGCTGGAGAACGAATACACCGGCGCCAAAGAGGAGCGGGTGGTGGACCAGGTGGTCATCGAAAACGGGGTGCGCCCGGATGAGGAAATCTACTACGCGCTGAAGGAAGGCTCGCGCAACAAAGGCCAGATCGACGTCGAAGCCTTGTTCGCGATCAAGCCGCAACCTTGTCTGGAGCAGAGCGGCGACGGCTACCTGCTGTTCCGCATCGGCGACTGCGTGGCGCAGCGGAACGTGCATGCGGCGATCTATGACGCATTGCGGTTGTGCAAGGATTTCTAATCCGATAGATCGTTCCCACGCTCCGCGTGGGAATGCCTCAATGGACGCTCTGCGTCCGATGTTGGGACGCAGAGCGTCCCGGGCTGCATTCCCACGCAGAGCGTGGGAACGATCAT
>NZ_JBSVXD010000214.1:0-8759 GCF_054070755.1 Pseudomonas sp. SDO5591_S426
CGTCGTCCTTGCGTCCATCGCGAGCAGGCTCGCTCCTACAGGGTCCGGGTCAGGCCAACGAATCCGCCCGGCGTGAGTTGGCTGCTGCTGGGTCAAGTGCCGCCACCCGCGCCGCCGCTTCGGCATCCACCTGACGCAACGACTTGCCACGGGTCTCGCGGGTCAGGCCGACGGCCACGATCGAGATCAGGGCGGCGCCGACCAGGTACCAGGCGATCGGTGTCGAGCTGTTGTACTTGTTGAGCAGGGTGATGGCGATCAGCGGTGCGAGGGAACCGGCGAAAATCGGCGCGACCTGATAGCACAGCGACAATGCGGTGTAGCGCACGTGGGTCGGGAACAGCTCGGCCATCAGCGCCGAGTAGGGCGCGTAGGTCATCGACTCGATGGCCAGGCCCAGGGTAATCGCGGCCATGATCAGCCAGTTGTTGCCGGTGTCCATCATCGGGAAGCCGATGAAACCCCAGAACGCGGTGAGCACTGCGCCGGTGAGGTACACCGGTTTGCGCCCGACGATGTCGGACAGATAACCCATCAGCGGGATCAGGAAGAAGTGCAGCAGGTGCGCACCGAACATCAGCAACAGGATCTGCGACGTGTCCTTGTGCACCACCAGTTTCAGGTAGGTGATCGAGAACGTGACCACGGTGTAGTAGAGGATGTTTTCGGCGAACCGTGCACCAATCCCCACCAGCACCGCGCGCCAGTGATGACGCAGCACTTCCACCACGCCCAGTTGTTGCTGGCGGGTCTGCGCCTGGCGTGCCTGGCTTTCCTTGAAGATCGGGGCGTCATCGACACTGGTGCGAATCCAGTAGCCGATCAGCACCACCACGGCCGAGAACCAGAACGCCACGCGCCAGCCCCAGGCGAGGAACTGCTCCTCCGACAGGTTCGACGACAACAGCAGCAGGGCGACAGTCGCAACCAGATTACCGGCCGGTACGCCGGCCTGTGGCCAACTGGCCCAGAAGCCTCGGCGATTGTCCGGGCAGTGTTCGGATACCAGCAAAATCGCGCCGCCCCATTCACCGCCAAAGGCAAACCCCTGGATCAACCGCAGCAGCACCAGCAACAGCGGCGCCGCATAACCGATCTGGTCGAAACCGGGCAGGCAGCCCATCAGGAAAGTGGTGATGCCGACCACCACCAGGCTCAGTTGCAGCAGGCGCTTGCGGCCGAATTTGTCACCGTAGTGACCGAACACCAGACCGCCCAGCGGACGGGCCAGAAAGCCTACGGCATAGAGGGCGAAGGCGGCGATGATGCCGTCGACGGGGTTGTCGGTCTGGCGGAAGAACAGCTTGCCGAAAACCAATGCCGAGGCGGTGCCGTAGAGAAAGAATTCATACCATTCGGCGACGGTGCCGGCCATCGCGGCGGCGACGACGCGCTTGAGTCCCGAGGGTGTGGTTGCGCTTGAGCTGTGTTGAGGATTGGACATGCTGGCGTTTCCTGTAAGGGCGCAAAAAACAGGCAGCCGGGCCAGACCCGCAAAGGCCCGCCCGGCAATCACTCAGAGACCGACGTCCGGCAGCTGCGGACGGTTGGCGAGGGCCTTGGCCATGATCTGCTCGACGAACAGGCGATCGGCTTCCGGCAGGGCCAGGCGCGGTGGACGGGTCAGCGCGCTGCCGCGACCGGCGATGGCTTCACAGAGCTTGATGCATTGCACCAGGTCGGCGCGGGCGTCCAGGTGCAGGATCGGCATCAGCCATTCGTAGATCGGCATGGCTTCGGCAAAACGGCCGGCCTTGGCCAGGCGGAAGATGGTTTCGCCTTCTTTCGGGAACACGTTGGACATGCCCGAGACCCATCCTTCGGCGCCCACCGCGATGCTTTCCAGCACCACGTCGTCGAGGCCTGCGAACAGCACGAAACGGTCGCCGACTTCGTTGCGCACATCGATGAAGCGACGGGTGTCGCCGGAAGAATCCTTGAAGCACACCACGTTGTCGCAGTCGGCCAGGGAAATCAGGATGTCCGGGGTGACGTCGTTCTTATAGATGGGCGGGTTGTTGTAGACCATCAGCGGCACGTCGGCGTTTTTCGCCACGTAGCGGTAGTGCTCGGCGGTCTCGAACGGTTTGGAACCGTAGACCAGCGCCGGCATCAACATCACACCGTCCACGCCCACCTTGCGCACGGCGTTGGCCACCTTGGCCGCTTGCACGCTGGTGAACTCGGCCACGCCGCAAATCACCGGCACGCGACCGCGAGAGGCATCGACCGCGACTTCGGTCACGGCGATTTTTTCTTCGGCGGTGAGCGAGGTGTTTTCACCCACCGAACCGCAGACCACCAGGCCCGAGACGCCATCGCGGATCACGTTGGAAATCACCTGATGGGTCTTGTCCAGGTTGATGGTGAAGTCGTCGTTGAATTGGGTGGTCACCGCAGGGAATACACCACTCCAGTTAATGCGCTTGCTCATTTGTTACCTCCAGTTCGTTTTTGTATTTCGTATACGATATTTAAAATGACTATGTTCGGCTAGTGCTTTTTTCGTTTTCAGGGGGTTATTTGTGCCCGTTGGTCAGGTGATCAGGCACCGGGCCAGGTGTCGGACAGGCGATAGCCTTGTGGCCACGGGTCGCTCGGGTCGAGCAGCAGCTGGTGGGTGCCGGTGATCCACGCCCGGCCGGAAATGCACGGGTAAATGGCGGCGCGACCGGCCACTTCGGTCACTGAATCGATGCGGCAGTGGAATTCGGAACCGATGATCGAGCGCCCGACAAAGCGCTCGCCGACCTGCATCAAACCTTTTGCGTGCAGCACGGCCATGCGCGCCGAACAACCGGTGCCGGTGGGGGAGCGGTCGATCTTGCCCGGCTGGATCACCACGGCGTTGGCGCCGGTGGCGATGCCGTTCTCATGGACGAGGGGCGCGGCGATCTGGCAGAAGGAAATGTGCGACCACTCGGGATTCAGCGGATGGACGAAGCCCAGTTGCTCGTTGGCGGCGCGGGTGATTTTCAACCCGATCGCCACCAGGTCGGCGGCCTCGTCGGGGCGGATGGCAAAGCCCAAGCCCTTGGCATCGGCGATCACGAAACTGTCGCCACCGTAGGCCGTATCGACCTTGAGCGAGCCGAGGCCTTCGACTTCGATCCAGGCGTCGAGACGGTCGGCGAACGACGGCACGTTCTTGATTTCCACCCGTTGCACTTTGCCATCGCGGCAGTCGGCCACGGCTTCGATCAAGCCGCCGGGCGCTTCCAGCACCAGGCGGGTTTGCGGCTCGGTCATCGGCAGGATGCCGCTGTCGAGCAGCACGGTGGCCACGCACAACGAGTTGGAGCCGGACATCGGCGGGGTGTCCGCCGGCTCCATGATGATCCAGGCCATCTGCGCCCGCGGGTCCTTGGCCGGCACCAGCAGGTTGACGTGACGGAACACGCCGCCGCGGGGTTCGTTGAGGACGAAGTTGCGCAGGGTTTCGTCTTTGGCGATCCAGCGCGACTGTTCCCACACGGTGGCGCCGGGCGGCGGGGCGACTCCGCCAACGATCACGTCGCCGACTTCGCCTTCGGCGTGGCAGCTGACGACGTGGATGACTTTTGATGAGCGCATGGTTTGCTCCTTGTGTTGTCTGTCAGGGCCTTATCGCTGGCAAGCCAGCTCCCACAAGTTTTTGTGGTGTATGCAAAATGGTTGACCAACCCAAATCACTGTGGGAGCTGGCTTGCCAGCGATGAGGCCAGTTGTCATTTCACTGATTTAAGAAACGCCGCCGTTTCCGCATGCAGCGGATTGCCAATCACCTGATCCGGCGAACCAATTTCATGCACCAAACCATTGCGAAAGAACGCCACGCGGTCGGACACGTCGCGGGCAAAGCGAATCTCGTGGGTCACCAGGACCATGGTCATGCCGTCTTCGGCGAGCATGCGCATGGTGTCCAGTACCTCGCCGACCAGTTGCGGATCGAGGGCCGAGGTGGCTTCGTCGAACAGCATGTAGTCCGGCGACATGGCCAGGGCGCGGGCAATGGCCATGCGTTGCTGCTGGCCACCGGACAACTTGCCGGGGAAGGTCTTGAGCTTGTCGCCCAGGCCAACGTGGGTCAGCTGTTGTACCGCCAGTTCCTCGGCCTCGGCCTTGCTTTTGCCCAGCACCTTGCGCGGCGCGAGCATGACGTTTTCCAGCACCGTCAGATGAGGGAAGGCGTTCCATTGCTGGAACACGATGCCGATTTTCTGCCGCAGGCGATTGAGGTCGGTGGCGCTGTGATGGACCTCGACACCATCGACGCGGATGTTGCCTTTCTGGATCGGTTCCAGGCCGTTGATGCACATCAGCAGGGTCGACTTGCCGGAGCCGGAGCCGCCGATGATCGACACCACTTCGCCCTTGTTCACCGTCAGGTTGACGCCCTTGACCACTTCGAGGTTGCCGAAAGATTTATGTACGTTGTCGATCTCAATCATTTTCTTGCCACCTTCTTTCCAGACGAGCGCCGAGGCGTGCGACCACCAGGCTCATGACGTAGTAGATAAGGCCCGCGATGCACAGCACCAGCAGCGGTTCCTGAATGCGCGTGACGATGGTTTGCGAGGCGCGCAGCAATTCGACGATGCCGATCCACATCACCAGCGCGGTGTCTTTCATCACCCCGAGGACCAGATTCAGCCAGCCGGGAAATGCCACCCGGGTGGCCATCGGCAGGACGATCCAGCGCAGATCCTGGAAGAAGCTCAGCCCCAGCGAACGGCTGGCCCGGCGCACGCTGAACGGCACCGCCAGCACACCGCCACGGACGATCTCGGTGAAGTACGCGGCGGTGTACACGCCCAGTACGATGCAGCCGACACTGAAGGCGCTGATGTTCAGGCCGACGATGCTCTTGAGCGAATTGAACAGCACGAACTGGATCAGCAACGGCACGCTGCGAAACACGTCCAGCACCCAGGCCAACGGCAGGCTGGCGCGCGGCAACAACGCTCGCAACAGGCCGAACAACAAACCGGCGAGGGAGCCGAGAATGATCGACCAGAAGGTCAGTTGCAGCGTGACCCACGCGCCGTCGAGCAGGAACAGCAGGTCATTCGAGGAAAAATCGGTGGAAAACATGGACAGCTCCTCAGTAACGGAACAACCGCCAGGCCATCAGCCGGGCTGCCGCGACAATCGCCTTGGCGATCAGGTAATACAGCACCGCAGCGAGAGCGAAGTACTCGAAGGTGCGGAACGTCTTGACGTTGTATTCCTGGGTCACGCCGGTCAGGTCATTGTTCAGCCCGACGATCACCCCCAGCGAGGTCATCAGCACCGCCCAGACCATCTGGTTGGTCAGCGGGTAGAAGACGATGCGCAGCAGTTGCGGGACGATGATCATGCGGTAGGCCTGGAAGGCACTCATGCCCAGCGAACGCGCCGCGCGCACTTGCGTGTGAGGCACAGCCTTGAGGCCGCCGCGAAAGTTTTCCGCCAGGTACCCGGCATTGTTGAAGGTGATGCCCGCCAGCAGGGCGAACCATGAACTGACGTGCAGGCCCAACGAGCCGAGGCCGAAGTAGAGGATGTAGATCTGGAACAGAGACGGCGTGTTGCGCGCGATCGACACCCAGCCATTGCCGAAACCGCGCAGCAGCGGGTGCTTGGCCTCGCGCATCACGGTCAGCGCGAGGGCGATCAGCACGCCGAAGATCATCGACAGCGCGGCGGTTTCGAAGGTGACCAGAGCGCCGGCGAGCATGTCCGGCAGGGCGCGCAGGGCTGAGCGCCATTGGAAGGTGTAGTCAAACATGCGCGGGGCTCTCCAGTTGGGCGGCAGGTTGCAGCCAGGCCGGCAGACGTCCGCTGGCCGTGGCGGTGCAGGCGGCGTCGACGCATTCCTTGAGGCTGGCGAAGTGCACTTTGCGACCGACCAGGCCGGGTGCGTAGTGGGCGAACTTGCCCGAGTTGGTCATCAGGTTTTTTGCGGCCGGCGGAATAACCGGCTCGCCGAGCATGCACCAGCAGGTATCGGTCACCAGCGTCGCGCCGAAGGCTTCGATCACGGCGATATGCCCGGCGCTGCGAGCCTGCTCCAGCACCGCACGGCCGCAGGTGATCGCCAGCACCACGTGCGCATGCTTACGCCGGCCCTGGCACAGCGTTGCCAACTGTGCGAACTCACTGAGGGAGAAGTGCGGATTGCCCAGCGAGACCACATCCACCCGGTTGTCCCGGGCACTGTTGAGTTCGCGCCAACTGAGCAACAAGTCTTCGAGGCGGATTTTCTCCTCGGGGATGCAGGTGTCAGGTTCCAGCACCAGCAACGGATCGATGGCTTCCGGCGTGACTCCGGCGATATGGAACAGCGGTGCGGCGGAAGTCGTGGCGAAGGCCGCGCCAAAGGCCTTGAGGTCGTCAAGGTTCGGTGAGTACTTTTCCAGCCCGTACACCAGCGGAATCCGACTGCCGGCCAGTGCACCGATGTGGTAACCCAGCAGCGGGTAGAAGGCATCGTCCAGTTCACCGAGGGCAGGCAATTCGATCTGCAGCCGGGCCTTACGCTGTGCGTCCAGGTGGCAGCCGATCAGTGGAGCGCGGCCGGTGAGGGCGATGCAGATGTCGAGATAATCCGGATACTTCAGGGTGCGTGCACCGAGCACGCTGTTGGCGTAGACCACGGCGTTGGACTCGGCCCAGACGATCTGCTCGCCAGCCTTCGGGGCACTGTCGAGCAGGTACGGTGCGCAGGTAAAACTCAGCTGCGCGCCCATGGCCATGTAGGCATCGCCCAAGGCACTGGCCGGTTCGCCGAGCGCCGGATCGACACCCAGTTCACGCCAGCGGCGCTGGTCCACGGAAATCGAATTGAGGGTGGTGGGCACGCTGACTTTCGCCCCCCATTGCACCAGTTGTTCGGCAAAGCGCAGGCTCGCCGGACCGGTGTAGATGCAGCCATCGATGTGCGCCTGGGTGACATCGACCAGACTGCGCGCACCTTGCAGATCGGCCATGCGCAGGACAATCTGCATGGCCATTTGCGCCGCCTTGCCATGCCGGCCATCGAGCAGCGCGCAATCGTATTCGGTGAGTTCGATCGAGGCGCTGGCGACGGTGTCGGGCACAGGATTGTCGAGCGCCTGCCAGACATCGTCGGGCAACCGTTCGAACAGGCTCAGCGTTGCATTTTCAACCCGCGCGAAGGTCTGGCCGCGCAAGTTGGCAAAGGCCTCCCGGCCGATGCAGAGCACCGGCAGGGAGCGTTCGAAAATGGTCTGCGCCACCAGCACGCCCAGGGTCAGGATCTCATCGGGTTCGGCCAGCACCAGCGCCGCCGGTGCATGACCGTTGCTGATCAACTCCATCAACACGCTGCTGCCGGTGCACGAGCCGCGACCGCTGGGAATGGCCAGCACCCGGCCGGCCAGATATTCACCGCTGAGGGGATGGTGGCGATCGATGACCTCGCCGGTGCTGGGCTCGACCCCGCCCCAGAAGCTCAGCCCGACATCGGCGAACAGCAAGGCGCCTTGCGCGGCGCCCCCGACCAGGCTGCGACCGCTCAGAGAAATGGACCTGGGCATGCCGGACACCTTAGTAGTAGACCTGTGGCACGGTCAGGTTGGCCGGCTGGATATCGGTGCCGACCCATTTGACGAACAGCTCGTTGTAGCGACCGGTGCGCACCTGCTGGTTGACGAACAGGTTGAGGTAGTTGATCAGACCGTACTCGCTGCGCTTGGCGCCCAGCGACACATAGTCGATGACGTAAGGGGCGTTACCGGCGACTTTCAGGTTTTTGTACTTGCCCGACTTGAGGGTGGCGGCGGCCACGGTGTTGGTGACGACGGTGGCATCGATATGGCCCTGGGCGACTGCCAGCAGGGTGTCGTTCTGCGATTGATAGGCGCGGAAGCTGCCGGTGCCCCAGTTCTTCACGTCTTTTTCCAGGGCAATGGCTTCATAGGTGCCGCTGGTGTTGCCCACCGGTTTGCCCTTGAGGTCATTGAAGTTGTTGATGCCGGTGTTGTCGCGGGTCAGCACTACCATCTGGAAGGCGAAGTAGGGCACGGTGAGGCCGACGGTCTTGGCCCGTTCGAGGGTGTCGGAGGTGGAGGCGACAATCACGTCGGCGCGTCCGGAGACCAGCGCCGGAATGCGATCCGGGAACGGCGTTTCCACGACTTCGGCTTCGACGCCGAGGATTTTTGCCAGGTCATGGCAGTAGTCCACGTCGAACCCGGCCGGGCTGTTGCTGCCATCGCGAAAACCCATGGGCGGGAAGTCGAGGGTCACGGCGCAGCGCAGTTTGCCGGAACCGATGATGTCGTCGAGTTTGTCGGCTTGGGCGGTGGCGATGAAGGAGGTGCTTAGAACAGCGCTGAGGGCTACGGCAAATGCTGGGTTTTTCATAGATGCCTCGTGGGTGGGTGGCTGTTGGATATTGTATTGGGGATTTCGTATACGATATTAACTGTAGCAAGCAGTGTGCCTGTTTCCAGTTTTTTTGAAGATTTAGGAGGTGGGGCTTGAGTTAGAGGTACTGGGGTTTCGGATCGTCGTATTCGGCGGTGTTGCAGCTATTACGGTGGTGTTACATATAGGAGCATTTGATGAGTGGGCGCGCCTTTTCGGAACACCGGGGACATATCCGTTTCTTCGGTAACGGCGGCTTATGGTTTCGCCCTTACGGCGAGTCACTTTTTTTACAAGCGCCTAAAAAAAGTAACCAAAAAAACGCTCGCCCCGAGCGTCCGGCCCCTCGCTGAGGCTCGGTGTTCCTTCGCTCCGGCATTCATCCGGGGACACTGCCCTCCGGTCTG
>NZ_JBSVXD010000215.1:0-8720 GCF_054070755.1 Pseudomonas sp. SDO5591_S426
GAAACCTGTAGGAGCTGCCGCAGGCTGCGATCTTTTGATCTGCCTTCAGCTATTCCTTGTAAGACGTATCACTACGCTCCAACTGACGGATCAGCGCATCCCAGTGCCGCGCCACGCCCGGTCCGGTGCCGCTCTTGAACACCTCGGCCTGCTTCTCGACCTTGGCCACCACTTCGGCCGGAGGGAAAATCAATTCGACGTTGCCAGCAGCCTGCGCCGCGATCTGAATGTTGCACGCCCGCTCAAGACCATGCAGCTGTTGAAACGCGTGCTCAACGCTGACGCCCGCGGTGAGCAAGCCGTGATTGCGCAGGATCAACACACTCTTATCCCCCAGATCCGCCACCAGACGCTCGCGCTCGTCCAGATCCAGTGCCACACCCTCGTAACCGTGATAGGCCACCCGCCCGGAAAAACCGATCGAATGCTGGGAAATCGGCAATAACCCATCGCGCTGAGCAGACACCGCAATACCGTCGCGGGTATGGGTATGCAGGACGGCTTGCAGGTCGGGACGTGCCGCGTGAATCGCGCTGTGAATCACATAACCGGCAGGGTTGATGCCCAGGCCAGTCGGGTCATCGACGATGCTGCCATCGATGTCGACCTTGACCAGATTCGAGGCGCTGATTTCATCGAACAACAACCCGAAGGCATTGATCAGGAAATGTTCGTCCGGCCCCGGCACCCGCGCGGAAAAATGCGTGTAGATGTGGTCGGTCCACTTGAACTGGGCCGCCAACCGATAGGCCGCGGCCAGTTTTACACGCACTTCCCATTCTTCGGGCGTGACGCGTTGACGAACATTTTTCGAGACGCTGGACAATGGACTGACGCTACTCATGGCAAAACTTCCTGGATGGCCTTAAGGACTCCAGCAAGCCTATGGGAAGGCAAAAAATAATAAAAAGCACATTTTAATCTAAGCTAATTATTATTTTTTTTCATGATATTCCCAGCCGGGCGTCACGCTGCACTCTTGATCTTTTGCAGCGATCCGGCGACCAGTTTGCCAAAGGCATCCACCGGTCCTTGCAGATTGCCAAGGAAGTGCGGATAGATCAGCCACAGGTCCATCACCGGTTTGAAATCCTTGAGCGGCATCACCGCCAACTGGTCGAAATGGGCGCTGCGCTCCAGCAACGGACGCGGCACCAATCCCAGTCCCAGGCCATCGGCGACCAGCCCCAGTTGCAGTTCGGTGCCGAAGGTTTCCAGGTTCACTCTCAGGGCCAGGCCCTGGTCCGACAAGGTTCGTTGCAACCCCGCGCGGAAGCCGCAGCCATCGGGGTTGAGAATCCAGCCATGCTGATAAATGTCAGCAAGCTTGCACGGACGCTTGGGCAATTGGGATTTGGCACATACCACCACCAGCTCCATCTTGCCGATCGACTCGCCGATAATGTTGTCGGGGAAAATCTTGCCGGCCGGGAACAGGGCCGCCGCCGCGTCCAGTTCACCACGCTCGATCTTGCCGACCAATTGACTGCCCCAGCCCGTGGCCACCTGAGCGCGCAGGTCGGGGTACTCGATGCGCAGATGCTTGAGCGCATCGAGTAGCACCACATCGCCAATGGTTTGCGGAACGCCCAGGCGGAGCAGCCCGGTAGGCGGCGCGTCGGTAGCAACCAATTCGCGCAGCGCATCCATTTCCCGCAGGATCACCCGGCACTGTTCATACACCCGCGTCCCGATCAGCGTGGGCTTGAGCGGTTTGGTGTTGCGATCGAACAACTCCACACCCAACGCCTGCTCAAAGTTCTGCACGCGCCGCGTGATGGCCGGCTGAGTCAGTTGCAGCGACTCGGCGGCATGGCTGATGGACTGGCAACGAATCACTTCGACGAAGGCGTCGATATCATCAATTTTCATTTGGCCCGCACATAGAGAACAGTCATTAAGATGTCTGAAAAGCATAGTTCCATTGGCAAGAGAAGGATAGCCCGCCCCACGCCGGGTGATCGATCAATAGTTTCTGGCGCTATGCGATAGGGTTATAAATTCCTTTCAGCTATAACCTAATCATTAAACAATCGCATATTGATATAAAACATTATGCTTAAATCAAAGGGTCAACTTTCACAACGAACGATGGAATCGCCATGACCCAGGCCCGACACCCGGAGAGACTCAGAGCATTCATAGGCGCCTTGGCGGAATTGATCGACAGTAACCCTCGCGAGGGCGATCTGTTGCATCGTGGCGGCAAGCTACTCAGTCAATTGGTCAGCCATGATGACTGGCTGCCCGAAGACTTTGCCCGACCAGACCCCGAGCGCTATCAGCAATACCTGCTGCATGCCGATTCACGGCAGCGGTTCAGTATCGTCAGTTTTGTCTGGGGGCCGGGGCAAAGCACGCCGATCCATGACCATCGGGTCTGGGGGTTGATCGGCATGTTGCGCGGCGCCGAGTACTCGCAAGGTTTCCAGCGCAGCAGCGACGGGAGCCTGATCGCCGACGGTGGCCGGGTACAACTGCGGCCGGGTCAGGTTGAAGCGGTGTCGCCCAAAATCGGTGACATTCACCAGGTCAGCAACGCCTTTGATGATCAGGTCTCGATCAGCATCCATGTCTACGGCGCCAACATCGGGGCGGTGCGCCGCGCGGTGTATCAGCCCGACGGCAGCGAGAAGCTGTTCATCTCCGGCTATTCCAATGCCTTCCTCCCCAACATCTGGGATTTGTCCAAAGAGAGCCAAGCCCTATGAGTACTGCACCCACCCGCACTTACGCCGAAATACGCCAAGCCCTGTTGAACCGTGAAGAACTGGCACTGGTGGATGTGCGCGAAGAAGCGCCCTTCGCCGAATCGCACCCGCTGTTCGCGGCCAACATTCCATTGTCGAAACTTGAGCTTGAGGTGTATTCGCGGATTCCAAGGCGCGATACCCAGGTGACCGTCTACGACAATGGCGAAGGCCTGGCGAGCATCGCCGCTCAGCGTTTGCAAGCGTTGGGCTACCTCAATGTCAGCCTGCTCGACGGCGGGCTGGACGGTTGGCGGCGCGCCGGTGGCGAGTTGTTCATCGACGTCAACGTGCCGAGTAAAGCCTTCGGCGAACTGGTGGAAAGCCAACGACACACGCCGTCACTGGCGGCGGAGGAAGTCCAGGCACTGCTCGACAGCGAAGCCGACGTGGTAGTACTCGATGCCCGGCGTTTCGATGAATACCAGACCATGAGCATTCCCACCGGGATCAGCGTACCGGGGGCCGAACTGGTGTTGCGTGCCCGGGAACTGGCGCCGGACCCAGCCACGCGCATTATCGTCAACTGCGCCGGTCGCACCCGCAGCATCATCGGCACTCAGTCATTGATAAACTCCGGCATCGCCAACCCGGTTTCGGCCTTGCGCAACGGCACCATCGGCTGGACCCTGGCCGGGCAAAAACTTCAGCACGGCCAATCGCGCCGCTTCGCGCCCACCAGCGAAGAGCATCGGCAAATTGCCGCCGGCGATGCCCGTCGCGTCGCCGACAAAGCGCTGGTGGGTCGCGCCACGCTGGCAGACTTGCAGCGCTGGCAGCAGGAGCAGACCCGCAGCACTTATCTGTTCGATGTACGCACCCCCGAAGAATTCGAAGCCGGTCACCTGCCCGCCGCCCGCTCCACACCCGGCGGTCAACTGGTGCAGGAAACCGACCATTTCGCCAGTGTGCGCGGCGCACGTCTGGTGCTGGTCGACGACGATGGCGTGCGGGCCAACATGTCGGCGTCCTGGCTCGCGCAACTGGGCTGGGAAGTGCATGTGCTTGATGACGTGCAGTCAGCGCACTTCAGCGAAAAAGGTGCGTGGCAGGCGCCCGTCCCCGCGCCACGCCAGGCCGAGGAAATCAGCCCCGAGACGTTGGCGCAGTGGTTGAGCCATGACGACATCGCCGTGCTGGATTTCACCAGCAGCGCCAACTACGTCAAACGCCATATCCCCGGTGCGTGGTGGGCCTTGCGCGGGCAACTGCGCGAAGCGTTGGCCAAGGTGCCGCCAGCAGAACGCTACGTGCTGACCTGCGGCAGCAGCCAACTGGCTCGACTGGCGGTGGCAGAGGTCGAGGCGTTGACCGGCAAAGCAGTGTTCCTGCTCAAGGGCGGCACGGCCAGCTGGATCGCCGCGCAACTGCCGCTCGAGGAAGGCGAAGCCCGCCTGGCTTCGCCACGCATCGACCGCTATCGCCGACCTTATGAAGGCACCGACAACCCCCGCGAAGCCATGCAAGCCTACCTGGACTGGGAGTTCGGACTGGTCGACCAACTGGCCCGCGACGGCACCCATGGCTTTTTCGTGATCTAACAGCTTCCCGTAGCAGCTGTCGAGCGTGCGAGGCTGCGTTCAGCTGCGAAGCAGTCGTAAACCCTCAGTGCATGGTGTGACTGATGCCCCGCACTGACTGAAACCTATGACTGCTGCGCAGCCGGACGCAGCCTTCGGCAGCTGCTACGGAAGCAGCGCTACACTAAATGCATTTATTTAATAATCATCATAGAAATAATCAGCTAACTTCATAATTAGCTTATAACCAGAAAGAATTTCACAGCCGGTTCTTATAGAGATAACTTCAATTACGGACCGACCCCTTCTCCAGGCGGAGGCAACACGAAGCGCAACACCCGCCCGGAGTTCTTATGTCACCAAAATCGCTGTTGTTGAGCCTCTTTTGCACCCTTGGCTTCGCTGCATCCAGCCACGCCGCCGATCTGCAACCGTTGCTGGTGGCCAATCAGAAATCCACGATCAAAGTGCTGCTGGAAGTCTCCGGCGAGCTGAAGAACGTGCCTTACGACATCCAGTTCTCCGAGTTTCCGGCTGCCGCTCCCCTCGGCGAAGCGCTGAATGCCGGCGCCGTGGATATCGGCGCGCTGGGCGATGCGCCTTACGTATTCGCCCTCGGCGCCGGTGCGCCGATCAAGGTCGTCAGCATCGTGCATGCCGAAGGTCGCTACACCACCGCCATCCTCGCGCCCAAGGATTCACCGCTGAACACCGCCAGCGACCTGAAAGGCAAAAAGATCGTCACCACCCGCGGTTCCATCGGGCACTTCCTGGCGATCAAAGCCTTGCGCAGTGCCGGCCTGAGCACTCAGGACGTGCAGTTCATCTACCTGCTGCCGAGCGAGTCGCGAATCCTGCTGGACAACGGCAGCGCGGACGCCTGGTCGACGTGGGATCCCTACACCACCATTTCCACCACCCAAAGCCAGGCCAAGGTGCTGGTCAGCGGCGAAAAGCTGCTGACCAATCATTTGTACTTCGCCGCCACCAGCCAGGCCATCGCCAACAAACGCCAGCAACTCGACGATTTCATCGCCCGGGTCGATCGCGCCTACCGCTGGACCAACGCCCACCCCGAGGAATATGCCGCCGCCCAGGCGCGCGTCACCGGCCTGCCGCTGGACGTGCACATCGCCGTGGCCAAAGGCACGCACATGCAACCGGTGGAGATTGACGACCAGGTCATCGGCGGTCTGCAAACCACCGCCGACATCTACCAGCAAGAAGGAATTCTCGGCAAACACATCGACGTCTCCCAAGGCTTCGACAAGAGCTTCAACGCCAAGCGCTCCCCACTCAACCAGGCATCCCGCTAACGCTGCGACGGATAAAGGAGTAACACCATGAGCAAACAACGCCAACTGAAACTCGGTGCAATGGTCCATGGCGTCGGTCACGGATGGGGCGAATGGCGCCACCCGCAGGCCCAGCCCAACGCCAGCGTGAACTTTGGTTTCTACCAGCAGCAGGCTCATCTGGCCGAGGCGGCCAAGTTCGATTTCGTGTTCATCGCCGACAGCCTGCACATCCACGAAAAATCCAGCCCGCACTACCTCAACCGCTTCGAACCGTTGACCATTCTTTCGGCGCTGGCGGCCACTACCCACAACATCGGTCTGGTGGCGACCGTCACGGTCAGCTACACCGAGCCGTTCCAGGTCGCCCGTCAGTTCGCCTCACTGGATCACATCAGCGGTGGTCGCGCCGGCTGGAACGTAGTGACGTCCTGGCTCAGCGGCACCGCCGACAACTTCGGCAAGACCGAACACCCGCCCCACGCCGTGCGCTACCGCATCGCCAAAGAGCATGTGAATGTGGTCAAGGGCCTGTGGGATTCCTGGGAAGACGATGCCTTTGCCTACGACAAGCAAAGCGGCGAGTTCTTTACCCCCGGCAAACTGCATGCCCTGGAACACAAGGGCGAATTTTTCTCGGTGAAAGGCCCGCTCAACATTTCCCGTTCGCAGCAAGGCCAGCCAGTGATTTTCCAGGCCGGTACCTCTGAGGCCGGACGCAATTTCGCCGCGGAAAACTCCGATGCGATTTTCGTCAGCCCCGAAGGTTTCGATGATGCGCGCGCCTACTATCAGGACCTGAAAAAACGCGCTGCCGGTTTCGGGCGCGATCCGCAGAACCTGTCGATCCTGCCGGGCATCCGTCCGATCGTTGGCCGCGATGCAGCCGAAGTGGAAAGCCGCTATCAGCAAGCCGTGGATCTGGTGACGATCGAAGACGCAATCGTCGCCCTCGGCCGCCCGTTCAATGACCACGATTTCAGCCAATACCCACTGGATGCGCCGTTCCCCGAGTTGGGCGACCTGGGGTCGAACAGCCAGAAAGGCGGATCGGACCGGATCAAACAACTGGCCAAGGACGAAGGCTTGACCTTGCGTGAAGTCGCCCTGCGCTTCTCAAGGCCACGTCGCGACTTCGTCGGCACGCCCGAGCAAGTCGCCGACGCGCTTCAAAAATGGTTCGAGGAAGGCGCGGCAGACGGTTTCATCATCAACTCGCTGCTGCCTGACGGTCTGCAATTTTTCACTGAACAGGTGGTGCCGGTTCTGCAGCAACGCGGCCTGTTCCGTGACGAGTACAGCGGCAACACCCTGCGCGACAACTTCGGGCTGCAAGTGCCTGCCAATCGTCATGCGCAAACCAGCCTCAAGGCTCGGGAAAAAAGCGAGGCACTGGCATGAGCGAATCCCTCAATCAATTGCTGGCGGATTTGCATGCACAACGCGTGGCGACCTGGGAGCTGGCGGCTCTGCAGATCAACATAGACCAACGTCAGCGTCTGGTGGATGAAGCCAGGGCCGCAGACTTCGTCAAGGTCGGCGATTCCCTTGAGCCCTTCACATTATTGCCCGTCGAAGGCGGCAGCCTGAGCCGTGACGAGTTGCTGGCCAAGGGGCCGGCGGTGCTGATTTTCTTCCGCTTCGCCGGTTGCCCTGCCTGCAACATCGCCCTGCCCTATTACCAGCGCCAGCTCTATGCACAACTGCACGCACTCGGCGTACCGCTGGTGGCGATCAGCCCGCAAGTGCCGGAACGCTTGATAGAGATCAAGACCCGCCACAACCTTGAACTGCAAGTGGCCAGCGACCCTGACAATCAACTGGGCCGTCGCCTGGGGATTCTCTACAGCTTCGACGAGGCCTCGCGCAAAGCCGCATTGGCCAAGGGCAACAGCATCGGTGAAACCACCGGCACTGGCACCTGGGAGTTGCCGCAACCGACCGTCGTGGTCATCGCCCGGGACGGCACGGTGGCTTTCGCCGAGGTCAGCCCGGACTGGCTGGTGCGCAGCGAAGCCGCCCCGATACTGCACGCGGTCGAACAACTGCTCGGACAAACACCCGTGCAAATCGCCATCTGACAAGAGCCTGACCATGACGAAAAAGATCACACAGGGACAGTTCAGTCGTCGCGGCTTTCTCACGGCCAGCTCGATCGCCGTTGGCGCGTTGGGGCTGTCCTCACTGGGACTGAATTCCCGTGCATTCGCCAAAGCGAACAGCCTGTCGGACCTGACCCTGGGCGTCGCCACCTATCGCGGCCAGGACTCGTACTTCACCGAAGACGCCGGCACCGCCAATACCCCTTACAAAGTTGAATACGCGGAATTCGCCGGCGGCAACCTGATCGTCGAAGCGTTGGCCTCGGGCAGTCTGGACGTGGGCGGGATGAGCGAGATCCCGCCGATCTTCTCGATCCAGAGTCACCGCCAACCGAAGCTGGTCGCGGTGCTGCAAGGCGACGTCAACAATCAGGTGTTCCTGATTCCCAAGGACTCGACCATCGAATCGGTCGGGCAGTTGCGCGGCAAGCGGGTTGGCTACGTGCGCTCCACCACCTCGCACTACTTCCTGATCAAGGCGCTGAAAGAACAGGGCTTGACCATGAAGGACATCACCGCGGTGGCGCTCACGCCTCAGGACGGCTTCAGCGCTTTCCAGAGCGGGCAACTCGATGCCTGGGTGATCTACGGCGTGTTCATTCAGTTGGCGAAGTTCCGCAGTGGCGCTCGTGTACTGAAAACCGCGCTGGGGTATTTGTCCGGCAACTACCTGATCGCCGCGCGCCCCGCCGCACTGGAAGACCCGCTGCGCAAGCAGGCCATTCAAGACTACTTGCAACGACAGGCACGCACGCTGGAGTGGATCAACAACAACCCCGAGCCCTGGGCCGCCAAATCGGCGCAGCTGTTGGGCGTCGACAAAAGCGTGTTCCTCGACATGTACAACAACCGCAGCCAGGCCTCGCGAATCATCGAAGTGAACGATCAGGCCATCGCCTCGCAGCAAGAAGTCGCGGACCTGTTTTTCGACGCGGGGGTGTTGAGCGAGCGGCTCGATGTCAGCCCGTTATGGGACAAAAACTTTCCGTTGCTGCCATTGTGAGTCAGGCCGAACCCTGACCCTGTAGGAGCTGCCGCAGGCTGCGATCTTTT
>NZ_JBSVXD010000216.1:0-8622 GCF_054070755.1 Pseudomonas sp. SDO5591_S426
CGATCTTTTGATCTGTGCTTTAAAAGATCGCAGCCTCGTTTCACTCGACAGCTCCTACAGGGGACAAGGTTTGTTTGTCGTGCGCATCTGATCCGTATTTTTCGTCGCTTTCTGCCTCTGTAATGCACACAGCTTGCAGCCCACAATAACAACACGCTCCGCCGCAACAGCAGCGGTTGCACCGCACATTCATGACGTAGGGGGCCTTATGGGCAAGATGGCGATTTTCCTCGGTGGTTTTTTGGTGGTGACGATTCTGATTGGCGTGCTGGCGACGATTTCGCCGGTGTGAGGTGGTCTATGATTGCGGGGTAGTTCTCGCCATCGCGCATCACTCCCGAGGTCAGCATGCCCCTAGCTCTTCTTCTGCGTTGCAACGATCTGGACAGCACTCGACGGTATTACCGCGACACGCTGGGTTTCACGGTCATCGATTCGTTGGAATCGACGCTTACCGTGCAGCTGGAAGATTGCCGGATCGTCTTCACCCAGCAGGATCTGTGGCGCAGTCCCGTCGCCTGTTCGGGCACGATCTATTGTGCAATTGCGCAAGTGGATCAGTATTACGAGCAGGTCAAAGATCGAGTGGACATCGCATGGCCGCTGCAGGACATGGCCTACGGGTCCAGGGAATTTGGCATTCGTGACTGCAATGGTTACCACATTGCCTTTGCCCAACTGCTGGCCGCCTGAGCCTGTCTGCGCTCAATGCTTTTGAGCGATTTGAATCAGATTGCCGCACGTGTCATCGAACACTGCCGTGGTCACCGGCCCCATCGCCGTCGGCGGCTGGGTGAAGCGCACGCCTTCGGCGCAAAGCCGTGTGTACTCCGCCTGCACATCGTCGACACCGAATGAGGTGTAGGGAATCCCGTCCTGCTTCACCGCCGACTTGAAGGGTTTGGCCGCGGGGTGGGCGTCAGGCTCCAGCAGCAACTCGACGCCATCGGGATCGCCGGGCGAGGTGAGGGTCAGCCAGCGAAACTGGCCCATCGGGATGTCATGCTTGATCTCAAAGCCGAGTATGTCGCGGTAGAAGGCCAGTGCCTTGTCCTGATCGTCGACCATCACGCTGGTCACCACAATCTTCATGAGTTTTCCTCCCGGCTGATGCGCAGTTTTTTGTCTCAGCGTAGCCGCTGATGGCGCGGATGTTTACGATGGGCGACCACAGGGAGCGAGGTATCGAAGATGACATTGACCGTCGAAAGCCTGGTCAGGATCGCCATGACCAATCCAGTCAACGCAGAAATCAGCGCACGCCTGCCGGCGCTCGGGTTGAGCCAGTGCATGCTGACCGCCGGGTGTCTGTTTCAGGCTGTGTGGAATCAGCAGGCGCAGTTGCCGCCCGCGTGGGGCGTTAAGGATTACGACGTGTTTTACTTCGATGAGGACCTGTCCTGGGAGGCCGAGAACGAAGTGATCCAGTCTGCACAACGCCTGTTCCAGCACCTGGACGTTAACGTCGAAATCAAGAATCAGGCTCGCGTGCACCTTTGGTATCACCAACGGTTCGGCGGGGCTTACCCTCAACTTCAGTCGTCCAGGGACGGGATCGATCGCTACCTGATTGCGGGTACGTGCATCGGCCTGGATATTGAAACCGGCGAAGTCTATGCCCCCAACGGCTTGACTGACACCGAGCAAGGGCTGCTTCGGATCAATCCGAAAAATCCCAAACCTGAGTTGTTCGAACAGAAGGCCAAGAGTTATCAGGCACGCTGGCCCTGGCTGAAAATCATTGATCCCGCCACCACGGACCTGACCTGAACAGCGGCAGCCCCGAATGAGGCTGCCGCCAGACGGCTAGTTAGGTATTGCCAGGTTCACGCCTTCCTTCTGCAGGTCTTCGCGTATCGACTGGAATTTCTGGTACTTGGAAAGTTCGACCGGACCGTCGTAACCCATGCTTTGCATTTTGCGTGGAGGGTATTTGACATAGGTTTTCATCAGGTTGGTGATCGCGATGCTGATGGGCACCATTGTCCAGGTGTGCTCGGTGTAGTTGTTCATGAAGACGTCATAGCGTTCCTGCGGATCCTGCAGCAGGTCAAAGACTTGTGGAACGATCGCCACATACTTGCTCGCGCCTTTCCAGCCCAGGTTGGAATCGACCGCCAGGCCACCCGTCGGGGCTCCGTTGTCACCACGCAGGTTGAACACTGCCTTGTAGTGACCGACACGGGCGGCACCGGGCGACAGTTCGTTTTCGGTGAAGTAAAACCATTCTTTGCGTGGGTCAGGGCCGGTACCCAACAGCACAGGGGTCATGTCGTAGCTGTCAAACATGATCGGCTGGCCTTCGCGGTCTTTTTCCGGCAACTTCACTCCAGCCACGGATGCAAAGGTCGCCATCAAGTCCAGGCCACCGAGAATGTCGTGGTTTTTTGCATCGGCCTTGATTTTTCCTGGCCAGACCATGATTGCCGGCACCCGGTTGCCGCCTTCGCGCACCGTGCCTTTGGTGCCACGGAATGGCGTGTAGCCGGCATCCGGATAAACATCCTGCCAGGCGCCGTTATCGGTGGTGTAAACCACCAGGGTGTTCTTATCCAGCCCCAGCGCCCTTAACTTGTCCATGATGCGCCCGATATGCGTGTCGAGTTCCACCACCGAGTCGGCGTACTTGGTCTTGGAGATCGACTTGTGCACGAACTCCGGTGCCGGCAAGTTTGGTTGGTGCACTTTCATGAAGTTGACGTTGATGAAGAAAGGTTTGTCGGACTTCGCCGCCGTGTCGAGAAATTCCAGCGCGGCTTTTTCCACGTAGTTGTCAAAGAACGGAATACCGACGACACCGGGTTTTCCGTCCACCACAGGCGTGTCGACGTACTGTCCATTGATCTTGAATTCCTCCACCGGCTTTTCACCGGCCTTGGCGGAAAGCGCGCCCTTGGTCACTTTGGCAAACATGGCGCGGGTTTCTTCATCCATGTCCGGGAACCAGGTAGGGTCGGCGTAGGTGTAGGCATTGAGGTGATACAGGCCGACGTATTTCATCACGTCGTAACCCTGGGCATTTGGCAGGGCGTAGTCGGCTTCGCCCAAATGCCATTTGCCGGTGAAATAGGTCTCATAGCCACCGGTTTTCAACACCGAGGCCAGTGTCCATTCAGCCGCAGGCAAACCACCGCCCTGACCCTGGAAGGCCACCGTGGTCATGCCGCTGCGGTTGGGGATGCGCCCGGTCTGCATGGCTGCCCGGCCGGGGGTGCAACTGGGTTGGGCATAAAACGAAAAGAAGGTAGTGCCTTCCTGCGCCAGCTGGTCGATGCTGGGCGTCGGCATGCCGCGACCGACACCGCCGCCATAGGGCCCGAGGTCACCGTAGCCGGTATCGTCGGATACGATAAACAGGATGTTGGTTTTTTCTGTCTGTGCAGCGTGACCTGTGTTGATTGCCATGAGTAGTGAACATGCAAGATAAAACCTGGAGCGGTGCGAGAATTTGTTCATTCGGGTTTCCTTTCTCAAGTTCCGATCCTTGTTGCGGGCCGCTCAACCATCGAAGGCAATACAAGGATCTTTGTGAGTAACCCCCAAACTTTTAGCCTGAATAAGCACGGGGCTTATCCCCATTACCATTCACAGCGCCCGTGAAAGACTAGTACGCAGATTTCGTTGCGCGATGTATTTGCGTGTCACTCGTCGTTTATATCGGGCCATGCCTAAAGTTGTTTCACTGAGTCTTTTGCTTGATATCGCCACAGAAAATATCAACGTTGCCATCGGTGGCTGCCGTTCGCACGACGATGGCGTGATCACTGGCAAGCAGCTCAGACAAGGGCACCGGTACGCTTCTTGAAAAGGTCCAGCCGCCTACCGGTTGGCGCTCGGTGTTGACCTTGTCATTCATCTCATACGCCACGGGGCCGGGTTGAGCGCAGCTGCCTTTGTAGATGAAAGAGTAGAGGCGCAAGGGCAGTACGACGCCGTTGGGAACGCCGCTGACGAAGAAGCTGAGCCCGGTTTGTTTGCCCCAGTCGGACAACGCCACATTGCCGATATGACCGCTGTTCTGCCGGGTGGCATCCAGCTTCACCGACACACTTTTGTTTGATGATGTGGCGCAGCCGAACAGACTAGCGGTGACCAATAGAACGGTAAGTGAGTTTTTGAGCTTCATTGCCAAACTCCTGTTGAAGAAGTGCAAAGGGAGATTAGCGGGTATAGCTCAAATATCGTCTTCTGGCGGAAAGAGAACGGTCACAAAGGCTGCTATCGAGTAATTAAATGCTCAACCGTTAGGCCGGTGAAACAGCACAGCCTTCAACCAGCAGCATTCGGTACGACATGGTGAATTCCTCAGTGAATTGAAAACGAGCCTCGGGACGCTGGGCGCTGCAGCAGATTGACCGCGCGGGTGGATTGACGGGTGTTGATCAGGGTCAGGGCAAAGATCGCCAAACCGGCCAGGGTCAGGGCAAAACCGGCCCAGGCCACCGAGAGCAGGCCGTAGCCGGCATCAATCGTGTAGCCACCGCCCCAGGCGCCGATGGCGTTACCCAGGTTGCACGCGGCCAAAGTCATGGCGCCCACGAGGGACGGTGCTTGCGGCGCAAAGCGGGTCAGGCGCACTTGCATGGTCGGGATGGCGGCCATCAAACCGGCACCGAGGACAAACAGCGCGGGGAAAAGAATCCAGGGCTCTTGCCCGCCGGTAGCGATGATCAGCAGCACGCCGAGTGCTATGCCAAAACCGAGCACGATGCCGCGCATCGGGTAACGGTCGGCCAGGCTGCCGCCCACCGAGTTGCCCACGGTCATGCCGATGCCGAAGAGGGCGAGGGCGACCGGGATCATGGCCGGTGCCAGTTTTGCCGCGTCGGTCACGATGGGGCCGACGAAGGTGTAGATCGCAAACAGGCTGGCAATTCCGGTGGTCGCAACCGCCATGACGCCCCAGACTTGCCCGCTGCGCAGCGCCGACAGTTCCTGGGTGATCGGAGCGCCGTTCAATGCCTCGGTACGTGGCAACCACTGGCGGATCGCAAGCAGTGCCAGCCCGGAAAGAACAGCCACCGCGAGATAGGTTTCACGCCATCCTAGGTGTTGCCCCAGGAACGTTGCCAGCGGCGAACCGATGATCGTTGCGACGGTCAGGCCGGTCATGACGATGGCGAAGGCGCGGCCTTCCTGACCCGGCCCCAGGATGTAGGACGCGACCATGGCGCCCGCACCGAAATAGGCACCTTGGGGCAGGCCACTCAGGAAGCGGGCGGCCATCAGCAGGTTCAAATCGGTGGCGACCGCTGAAAGCACATTGCCGACGACAAACAGCGCCATCAGTGCCAGCAGCAATGTCCGCCGATTGAGCCGGGCCGCTGCAAGCGTCACCGCTGGCGCGCCGATGACGACTCCCAGTGCGTAAGCGGTCACCGCGTTCGAGGCCTGCGGTACATCAATGCCCAGGCTGGCAGAGACCAGCTGAATGATGCCCATACTGGCAAATTCGGACGTGCCGATGCAGAAACTGCCGAGTGCCAGCGCAAACAGCGCCAGGGAGCGAGCGAGCTTGCTCGATGGATTTGTCATGTAAAAGTCCTCGAATGAACTGGATGCCTTGAGCGAGCATTCCGTTGGATTTGGCGGATCCCTTTGGATGGGCTAACTTTGCTCCACGCCCAGATATTCGAGAAATTTACTTATCTGATTCTAGATATTCACAGAGCATTATGAGTCATGCGATACGACCTCAATCTCTTGCCGGTTTTCATGGCGCTCATGGAGGAGCGCAGCGTTACCCGGGCCGCCGCGCGCCTGGGCATCACCCAGCCTGCGTTGTCGAACGGGCTGAACCGGCTGCGCGACACGCTCAAGGATCCGCTGTTCATCCGTGAGCGCTACGGCATCAAACCCACGCAGTTCGCCGAAGAAATCGCGCCGGTCATCGCCGAGACTTTGGCCCGGCTGGATGAAGTGATCATCGGGCGGCAGCAATTTGATCCGGCAACTTCAAACCGGCAGTTCAACATTGCGCCGAACAGCTTCGTCGAGATCGTGCTGATGCCGAGCATCATCGCCCAGCTGCGATTGCAGGCACCCGGGGTCAAAGTGTCGCTCACGCCATTCGGCAATGACCTTACTGAAACCGGGGTGATTTCGGGCACGACCGACATGGCGCTCGGACGCATCATCGATCCGCCGGACAATTTGATCATTCAGCATTTGATGGACGATGGCCTGGCGTGCGTCGTGCGTGCCGACCATCCCGATATCGAAGACACGATGTCGCGCGAGCAATACGAGCAGTTGCGGCATGTCAACGTGCTGCCGCCGGGGCGAATGAAAGTCGGACTGTTCCAGGTGCTGGAACGTCAGGGTTTGCGCCGCGAGCTGGCCATTTCAGTCACGCATTTCCTGGCGGTGCCGGAGATCATCGCCGTCACGGATTACTGCGCGACGTTGCCTCGACTGATCTGCAACCAGATTGCCCAGGACCCGCGATTCAAGGTGGTGGAATCGCCTGTGGACCTGGGCACCTTCCCGGTGGAAATCGCCTGGCACGTTCGTTATCGCAACGATCCGGCCCACCAGTGGTTGCGACAGTTGCTGATTGAAACGGCTGCTGAGTTGGCGGGAAAAACGGAGGGATGAACGATGGCGCCGGTTTTGGCCGACGCCATCGTCAGTGACGCTGGAGGGTCAAGCGCTTTTGCTGGCGGCCAAATGGTAGGCAACCAAAGCGTTGGCATGGCCATGACCCATACCGTGTTCGGTCTTGAGCCAGGCCACCATTTCCATGTGCTTCTTGTCGCTGGCTGTTTTGAGCAGATCGAGCCAGTGGTTGATAGGTTGCCCGTACTTCTTTTCGATGGAAGGGAAGTACGAAGCCGGTCCTTTGGTTTTTGTATCTTCGGTCACGGTGCAAACTCCACAAATTTGAGGAACGTCAGCCACGACCTTAGCCGTTTTTTTTCAAGCGTCTAGTCACGGCTTCGACGGGTTGTTGATTTTCTCCTGGATTTTCGCGTCCACCGCCGCACGGATCTGATCGATGCTGAAACTCGCCGGTTTCTGGCTGGGCGGGTATTCGACGAAGGTTTGCAGGAAGCGCGCAGCCTTGGCCACCCCGGCTGCCAGCAGGTAGGAGTTCTTCACGGTCCAGTCGTAATACTGGTCAGAAACCATGTCGGCCCGTTCATACGGGTCCATCCGCAGGTTGAACAGTTTCGGCACGCGCAAGGGCACGAACGGGCTGCTCCACACGGCGAAACCACCGGGTTCACGCTGTTCGGCGAAGACCACTTTCCAATTGTCGTAACGCATGGAAACCAGCACGCCGTCGTCGTTGAAGTAGTAGAACTCCTTGCGCTCACCCTTGGGCTGCTGACCGGTCAGGTACGGCAACTGGTTGTAGCCGTCCAGGTGCACTTTGAAACTGCTGGCGCCTGACGTTGGAGCCCAGCCCTTGAGCAGCTTGTTTTTCACATCGGTTTCGCCCGCGGCGGCGAGCAGCGTCGGGAACCAGTCCATGCCCGAGAACATCTCGTTGGAGACTTCACCGGCCTTGATCTTGCCCGGCCAACGCACGATGGCCGGTACGCGGTAGGCGCCTTCCCAGTTGGAGTTCTTCTCGTTGCGGAACGGCGTGGTTGCCGCATCCGGCCAGGAGAACTGGTTCGGGCCGTTGTCGGTGGTGTAGACAACGATGGTGTTGTCGGCGATTTTCAGGTCGTCGAGGGTCTTCAGCAGTTTGCCGACATCGCCGTCGTGCTCAAGCATGCCGTCCGCATAGTCGTTGCCGGGCATGCCGCTCTGGCCCTTCATCGACTCGCGTACGTGGGTGAAGACGTGCATGCGCGTGGTGTTCATCCAGACGAAAAACGGCTTGTCGGCCTTGGCCTGTTTCTCGATGAAGGTTTGCGCAGCGGCCGTGGTTTCGTCGTCGATGGTTTCCATGCGCTTGCTGGTCAGCGCGCCGGTGTCTTCGATCTTGCCGTCGGCGTAGCTGTGGATCACGCCACGGGGTGTGCGGGATTTGACGAAGTCCGGGTCATCCTTGGGCCAGTACGGGCGCTCGGGTTCTTCTTCGGCGTTGAGGTGATAGAGGTTGCCGAAGAACTCGTCGAAACCGTGGTTGGTCGGCAGGAATTCATCCTTGTCGCCCAAGTGGTTCTTGCCGAACTGGCCGGTCGCGTAACCCTGGGACTTGAGTGCCTGGGCGATGGTGATGTCACGCTTCTGAATGCCGATGGGCGCACCCGGTACGCCGACCTTGGTCAGGCCGGTGCGCAGCGGCGACTGGCCTGTGATGAACGACGACCGCCCGGCGGTGCAACTGTTCTCCGCGTAGTAGTCGGTGAAGATCATGCCTTCCTTGGCGATGCGGTCGATGTTCGGCGTCTTGTAGCCGACCACGCCCATGGAATAGGCGCTGATGTTGGTCTGGCCGATATCGTCGCCGAAGATCACCAGAATGTTGGGTTTGTCAGCGGCGTTCGCCGCCATAGCCATGACCGTTGTCGCCATGAAGGCGAGTTTCGGCAGCCACTTTGTTATGCGAGTCATCTGACTGGCTCCTTGTTGACGGGCGTCGCGCAGGGCGACCCAGCGGCCATGTTCGAGCGTCGTCAAAAGGTTTGCGCCACCCACATCAGGTGGCCATGACCTGTAGGAGCT
>NZ_JBSVXD010000217.1:0-8553 GCF_054070755.1 Pseudomonas sp. SDO5591_S426
TACAGGATGAACACCATTCCATGTGGGAGCTGCCGAAGGCTGCGATCTTTTTTTATGCCCGAACAGTGCTTTCGAAGCCTGTCTTTTTCCTGTCCATACAAGCTGTTACTGTACGGGCCACCAAGCCCAAGCCGCCCGGATCGGATTTCTTATTTGAAGCGTCCCCTGCTCCTGCTCCTGATCAGCCTGGCCTTGAGTTCCACCGCAAGCGCGACGATCAGCGAAAGCCATGGTTATGCGCAGTTCGGCACGCTCAAGTATCCGGCCAGATTTACCCACTTCGACTGGGTCAACCCGCAAGCGCCCAAGGGCGGTACGTTGCGGGTGATGGCGTTTGGCACGTTCGACACACTCAACCCGTACACTTTCAAGGGCACCAGCCCGGTTGCCACACCGAACTTCCTGCAATACGGCATCAACGAGCTCAACGAACCGCTGATGGTCGGCACCGGCCAGTACGCACCGTCGGGTGATGAGCCCACCTCCAGTTATGGCCTGATCGCCCAATCGGTGGAGTACAGCGAAGACCGCAGCTGGGTGGTGTTCAACCTGCGCCCCGAAGCGCGCTTCCACGATGGCACGCCGATCACCGCGTACGACGTCGCGTTCTCCTACCGGTTGCTGCTCAAGGAAGGCCATCCGCAGTACCGCACCAATCTTCAGGAAGTGTTGCGGGTCGACATTCTCAACCCGCAGCGCATTCGGTTCGTGTTCAAGCGCGCCGGCAATCCTTTGCTGATCCTGCGTCTGGGCGAGTTGCCGGTGCTGCCGCAGCACTACTGGAAAGGTCGCGACTTCAAGGCGACCACCTTCGAACCGCCGCTGGGCAGCGGGCCGTATCGCATTACCTCGGTGACGCCGGGCCGGCAGATCGTCTTCGAGCGGGTCAAGGATTACTGGGGCAAGGATCTTTCGGTCAATCGCGGCAAGTACAATTTCGACCGCATGGAAGTCGAGTTCTACCGAGACAGCGACGTCGCGTTCGAAGCGTTCAAGGCCGGCGAGTTCGACATCTACATCGAGCATCAGGCAAAGAACTGGGCCAACGGTTATGGCTTTCCGGCAATACGCCGTGGCGACGTGATCAAGGCGCAGATCCCGCACCAGATCCCGACCCAGACCCAGGGCCTGTTCATGAACAGCCGCCGCGCGACGTTTGCCGAGGCCCGGGTTCGCGAAGCGCTGGGGTTGATGTTCGACTTCGAGTGGACCAACCGCACGCTGTTCAGCGGCGCCTACAAACGCGCCATGAGTTACTACCCCAACAGCGAGTTCTCCGCCACCGGCCTGCCGGTCGGCCATGAATGGCTACTGCTCAAGCCGTACCGCGAACAGCTTCCCGCCCGATTGCTCACCGAACCGTTCAGCCTGCCGCAAACCCAAGGCCAGGGCATTCCTCGGGAAACCATGCGCAAGGCCTTGAGCCTGCTCGCCGAGGCGGGCTGGAAGCTCAACGGCCAGCGCTTGCAGAACGCGGCCGGGCAACCATTGCGCCTGGAGATCTTGCTGGTCAATCCGAACCTGGAACGCATCCTTCAGCCTTACGTCGAGAACCTTGCCAGCATCGGCATCGACGCCCGGTTGCGCACCGTCGATCGCGCCCAGTACAAACAGCGCCTCGACCAGTTCGACTTCGACATGATCCTGATGACCCTTAACCAGACGCTCAGCCCCGGTCTGGAACAGTGGCAGTACTTTCACTCCAGCCAGGTCGGGGTCAAGGGCAGCAAGAACTACGCGGGCATTGCCAATCCGGTGGTCGATCACCTGCTCGAACAACTGCTCGCGGCCAAGACCCGCGATGAACAAGTCGCCGCCGGCAAGGCCCTCGACCGGGTGCTGCTGTGGCAGCACTACATCATTCCCAACTGGTATCTCAATTATCACCGCCTGGCGTACCGCAATCGGTTCGCCTTCGTCACCACGCCGCCCTACACCATGGGCCTGAGCGCGTGGTGGTTGAAGTCTTCGGAGAAAGATCGATGAAACCCATCAGCGCCCTGCTCTTGCAGGCCAGCGCCCTGTTGTTCGCCGGGCTGGCCAGTGCCGCCCCGCAACATGCGTTGACCCTGTACAACGAACCGCCGAAGTACCCGGCCAATTTCAAGCACTTCGATTACGTCAACCCGGACGCGCCCAAGGGTGGCATTTTCCGCCAGGCCGGTTTCGGCGGTTTCGACAGCCTCAATCCGTTCATCAGCAAAGGCGTGTCGGCCAACGATATCGACCTGATCTACGACACCCTGGCCAGGCAGAGCCTGGACGAGCCCTTCACCGAATATGGCCTCATCGCCGGCAAGATCGAAAAGGCCCCGGACAACGACTGGGTACGCTTCTATCTGCGGCCCGAAGCGCGTTTCCATGATGGCCATCCAGTGCGCGCCGAAGACGTGGTGTTCAGCTTCCAGACGCTGATCAAGGACGGTGCGCCGATGTACCGCGGTTACTACAACGACGTCGAAGATGTGGTTGCCGAAGATCCGCTGACCGTGCTGTTCAGGTTCAAGCATAAAAACAACCGTGAGTTGCCGTTGATCCTCGGCCAGTTGCCGGTGCTGCCCAAACACTGGTGGGCGCCCCGTGATTTCAACAAGGGCAACCTGGAGATGCCACTGGGCAGCGGACCGTACAAGGTCGCTGAAGTGAAGGCCGGGCGCTCGGTGCGCTATGAGCGGGTCAAGGACTATTGGGGCAAGGACCTGCCGATCAATCGCGGTTTCTACAACTTCGATGTGATGACCACCGACTATTACCGCGACAACACCGTGGCGCTCGAAGGGCTCAAGGCCGGGCAGTTCGATTACTGGCTGGAGATGACCGCGAAGAACTGGGCGAACGCCTACAACATTCCGGCGGTCACCGAAGGCCGGCTGATCAAGGAACAGATCCCCAACGGCAACCCCACCGGCATGCAAGGCTTCGTCTTCAACTTGCGCCGCCCGGTGTTCCAGGACGTGCGCGTGCGCCAGGCCCTGACCCTGTTGCTGGACTTCGAATGGACCAACAAACAGTTGTTCAACGGCGCCTACGCGCGCACTCGCAGTTATTTCGAGAACTCGGAAATGGCCGCCACCGGCCTGCCGGACGCCGATCAGCTGGCGATTCTTGACCCGTTCCGCGGCAAGATCCCCGAGCAGGTGTTCACCGAGTCGTTCCAGAACCCGGTCACCGACGGCAGCGGCATGATCCGCACCCAGCAACGCAAGGCCTATCAGTTGCTGCAAGAAGCCGGCTGGCGCATCGTCGACGACAAGATGGTCGACGCCACCGGCAAACCGGTGAGCATCGAATTCCTGCTGGCCCAGACTGAGTTCGAACGGGTGCTGTTGCCGTTCAAGCGCAACCTGAGCGACCTGGGCATCGAACTGGTGATCCGCCGCGTCGACGTCTCGCAGTACGTCAACCGCGTGCGCTCGCGGGACTTCGACATGATCGTCGGCAGCTTCCCGCAGTCCAACTCGCCGGGCAACGAACAGCGTGAATTCTGGATGACTGCGGCCGCCGACAAACCCGGCAGCCGTAATTCCATGGGCCTGAAAGACCCGGTGGTGGACCAACTGGTCGAGCAACTGATCAACGCCGATTCGCGCAAAAGCCTGGTGGCCCACGCCCGTGCACTGGACCGCGTGCTGCAATGGGGTTATTACGTGATCCCCAACTGGCACATCAAGACCTGGCGCGTGGCGTACTGGAACCACATCGGCCACCCGAAGGTCTCGCCTAAATATGACATCGGCACGGCCACTTGGTGGGTCAAGCCCGATGCCAAACCGGCGATAGAGATCGAAACCAAATTGCAAGCCGACCCTGCGGGCACGGAGTAATCAGATGCTGGCGTATATTTTTCGGCGACTGCTGCTGATCATTCCGACCTTGTTCGGCATTTTGCTGATCAACTTCGTGATCATCCAGGCCGCCCCCGGGGGGCCGGTGGAGCAGATGATCGCCAAGCTCGAAGGCTTCGAAGGCGCCACCAGCCGCATTGCCGGCGGCGGTGCCGAAGTGTCGGTGGCCGGTTCCGCCTATCGCGGCGCCCAAGGCCTGGACCCGGCGCTGATCAAGGAAATCGAGCACATGTACGGCTTCGACAAATCGGCGCCGGAACGTTTGTGGATCATGGTCAAGAACTATGCCTCGCTGGATTTCGGCGACAGCTTCTTCCGCGACGCCAAGGTCATCGACCTGATCAAGGAAAAGATGCCGGTGTCGATTTCGCTCGGGTTGTGGAGCACGCTGATCATGTACCTGGTGTCGATCCCGCTGGGGATCGCCAAGGCCACGCGACACGGCAGCCACTTCGACGTCTGGACCAGCTCGGCGATCATCGTCGGCTATGCGATCCCGGCGTTCCTGTTCGCGATCCTGCTGATCGTGGTGTTCGCCGGCGGCAGTTATCTGGACTGGTTCCCGTTGCGCGGGCTGACCTCGAACAACTTCGATGAATTGAGCATGGGCGGCAAGATCCTCGACTACTTCTGGCACCTGGCATTGCCGGTGACCGCGTTGGTGATCGGCAACTTCGCGACCATGACCCTGCTGACCAAAAACAGCTTCCTCGATGAAATCAACAAGCAGTACGTGGTTACTGCCAAGGCCAAGGGCCTGACCAATCACCGCGTGCTCTACGGCCACGTATTCCGCAACGCGATGCTGCTGGTGATCGCCGGTTTCCCGTCGGCGTTCATCGGGATTTTCTTCACCGGTTCGTTGCTGGTGGAGGTGATCTTCTCCCTCGACGGCCTCGGCCTGATGAGCTTCGAAGCCGCGATCAACCGCGATTACCCGGTAGTGTTCGGCACGCTGTTCATCTTCACCCTGCTGGGGCTGGTGGTGAAATTGATTGGCGACCTCACCTACACTTTTGTCGATCCGCGCATCGACTTCGAAAGCCGGGAGCATTGAGATGAACCTGTCCCCTCTCAATCGCCGCCGCTTCGAACTGTTCAAGGCCAACAAGCGCGGCTGGTGGTCGCTGTGGCTGTTTTTGATCCTGTTCGGCGCCAGCCTCGGCGCCGAGCTGATCGCCAACGACAAGCCGCTGGTGGTGCACTACGACAACGGCTGGTACTTCCCGGCGCTCAAGCGTTACCCGGAAACCACCTTCGGCGGCGAATTCCCGCTGGAAGCCAACTACAAGAGCCCGTACATCCGCGAACTGCTCAAGGCCAAGGATGCCTGGGTGTTGTGGGCGCCGATTCCGTTCAGCTACCAGAGCATCAACTATGACCTGAAAGTCCCGGCGCCAGCGCCGCCCTCGGCGGACAACCTGCTGGGCACCGATGACCAGGGCCGCGATGTACTGGCCCGGGTGATCTACGGTTTCCGCGTTTCGGTGCTGTTTGCCCTGACGCTGACCGTTCTCAGCTCGATCATCGGCGTGATTGCCGGTGCGTTGCAGGGCTTCTACGGCGGCTGGGTCGATCTGGCCGGGCAGCGCTTCCTGGAGATCTGGTCCGGGTTGCCGGTGCTGTACCTGCTGATCATCCTCGCCAGTTTCGTCCAGCCGAACTTCTGGTGGCTGCTGGGGATCATGCTGCTGTTTTCCTGGATGAGCCTGGTGGACGTGGTGCGCGCCGAGTTCCTGCGCGGGCGTAACCTGGAATACGTGCGTGCCGCCCGGGCCTTGGGCATGCAGAATGGCGCGATCATGTTTCGCCACATCCTGCCCAACGCCATGGTCTCGACCATGACCTTCATGCCGTTCATCCTGACCGGCGCCATCGGTACGCTGACCGCCCTGGATTTCCTCGGCTTCGGCTTGCCGGCCGGCAGCCCGTCGCTGGGTGAACTGGTGGCCCAGGGCAAATCCAACCTGCAGGCGCCGTGGCTCGGCATGAGCGCGTTTGCGGTGTTGGCGTTGATGTTGAGTTTGCTGGTGTTCATCGGCGAGTCCGCTCGCGATGCCTTCGACCCGAGGAAGTGAAATGAATCAGGACAATCTGATCGAAGTGCGCGACCTCGCCGTCGAATTTGTCGTCGGTGATCACAGCCAACGCGTGGTCGAAGGCGTCAGCTTCGACATCAAGCGCGGCGAAACCCTGGCGCTGGTGGGCGAAAGCGGTTCCGGCAAATCGGTGACCGCGCACTCGATCCTGCGTTTGCTGCCCTACCCGCTCGCCCGGCACCCGTCCGGCACCATTGAGTACGCCGGACAAAACCTGCTGAACCTGAAAGAAAAAACCATCCGCCACATCCGCGGTAACCGGATCGCGATGATCTTCCAGGAGCCGATGACCTCGCTCAACCCGCTGCACTCGATCGAAAAGCAGATCAACGAGGTGCTGGGCATCCACAAGGGGCTGGTCGGCAAAGTCGCGACCAAGCGTACTTTGGAGCTGCTGGAGATGGTCGGCATCCCCGAGCCGGAAAAACGCCTGAAGGCCCTGCCTCATGAGTTGTCCGGCGGTCAGCGCCAACGCGTGATGATCGCCATGGCCCTGGCCAACGAGCCGGAGCTGCTGATCGCCGACGAACCGACCACCGCGCTGGACGTGACCGTTCAGCTGAAAATCCTCGAATTGCTCAAGGAATTGCAGGCCCGCCTGGGCATGGCGCTGCTACTGATCAGTCACGATTTGAACCTGGTGAAAAGAATTGCGCATCGCGTATGTGTCATGCAGCGCGGTTGCATCGTCGAACAGGCATCGTGCGAAGAGTTGTTCCGCGCGCCGCAGCATCCGTACACTCGGATCCTGCTGGCAGCGGAGCCCAGCGGGACGCCGGCGACCAATGAAATCGGCCCGCCACTGCTGGCAGTCGAGGACCTGAAAGTCTGGTTCCCGATCAAGAAAGGCCTGCTCAAGCGCACGGTGGATTACGTCAAAGCGGTGGATGGCATCAATTTCAGCCTGCCTCAGGGCCAGACCTTGGGGATCGTGGGTGAAAGCGGCTCCGGCAAGTCGACGCTGGGGCTGGCGATCTTGCGGTTGATCGGCAGCAAAGGCGCGATCCGTTTTGAAGGCAAACAGCTAGACTGCCTGACGCAGCAACAGGTCAGGCCGCTGCGTCGGGAGATGCAGGTGGTGTTTCAGGACCCGTTTGGCAGCCTGAGCCCACGGATGTGCGTGAGCCAGATCGTTGGCGAGGGTCTGCGGATCCACAGGATCGGCACCGAGGCGGAACAGGAACAAGCGATCATTGCGGCACTCAAGGAGGTAGGTCTGGACCCGGAAACCCGGAACCGCTACCCCCACGAATTTTCCGGCGGGCAACGGCAGAGAATCGCCATTGCCCGGGCATTAGTGCTAAAACCGGCGTTGATTCTGCTGGACGAGCCGACTTCGGCCCTCGACCGCACCGTGCAACGCCAAGTGGTGGAGCTTTTGCGTTCACTGCAAAGCAAGTACAACCTGACGTATCTGTTTATCAGCCATGACCTGGCTGTGGTGAAAGCGCTGAGCCACCAGCTGATGGTGGTCAAGCATGGCCAAGTGGTCGAACAGGGAGACGCGCAAAGCATTTTTGCCGCCCCCCAACATCCGTATACACAGCAGTTGCTGGAAGCCGCTTTTTTGGCACCAGCCACTGCGCAATAACCTGAAAAGAGGAGCAACACATGGGTTTTCTCGCCGGTAAGCGCGTACTGATCGTCGGTGTCGCCAGCAAGCTGTCCATCGCATCCGGCATCGCTGCCGCCATGCATCGCGAGGGCGCTGAGCTTGCCTTCACTTATCAGAACGACAAACTCAAGGGTCGTGTCGAAGAGTTCGCACAAGGCTGGGGTTCGAGCCCTGACCTGTGCTTCCCGTGCGACGTGGCCAGCGATGCAGAAATCGCCAAGGTCTTCGAAGAACTGAGCAAGAAGTGGGACGGCCTGGACTGCATCGTGCACTCCGTCGGCTTCGCACCGGGCGACCAACTGGACGGCGACTTCACCGAAGCCACCACTCGTGAAGGTTTCCGCATCGCTCACGACATCAGCGCCTACAGCTTCGTGGCCCTGGCCAAGGCTGGCCGCGAAATGATGAAAGGCCGCAACGGCAGCCTGCTGACCCTGTCGTACCTGGGCGCCGAGCGCACCATGCCGAACTACAACGTCATGGGCATGGCCAAGGCTTCCCTGGAAGCTGGCGTCCGTTACCTGGCCGGCTCCCTGGGCCCGGACGGCACCCGCGTAAACTGCGTATCGGCCGGCCCGATCCGCACCCTCGCCGCTTCCGGCATCAAGAACTTCCGCAAGATGCTGGCTGCCAACGAAGCGCAAACCCCGCTGCGTCGCAACGTCACCATCGACGAAGTCGGCAACGCCGGCGCCTTCCTGTGCTCGGACCTGGCTTCCGGCATCAGCGGCGAAATCATGTACGTGGACGGTGGTTTCAACACCACGGCCATGGGCAACATCGAAGAGTGATCTTCGGTTAGCCAATAAAAAACCCGCCTGTTTTGGCGGGTTTTTTTTGTGTCTGGGATTTACGAGGTAAAACACAATACCCCTGTAGGCGCTGAGCTTGCTCGCGATAGCGGTAAGTCAGTCGACATCATTGGTGAGTTTCAGTCCGCTATCGCGAGCAAGCTCAGCTCCTACAGGGTTTTGGGGTCAGCCTGTCAGGCATT
>NZ_JBSVXD010000218.1:0-8521 GCF_054070755.1 Pseudomonas sp. SDO5591_S426
CGCGTGCAGTCTGAATGAACGCGGCGCCTCGACGTCCATCGCGAGCAGGCTCGCTCCCACAGGGGATCACAAAATAGCCGCGTTACTGCGCTGGGCTTGCTTCAGGTAGGCACCCAATTCCCGGGCCGGCAGCGGTTTGCTGTAGTGATAACCCTGACCTTCGTGGCAGCCTTCGGAAATGATGTAGGCCTCCTGCTCGGCGGTTTCCACGCCTTCGGCGATCACCTGCATGCCCAGGCTCTTGCCCAACTGGATGATGGCGCGAACGATGGTCGCGTCGTCGTCGTCATCGAGCAGGTCTTGTACGAAGCTCTTGTCGATCTTGATCTTGTCCAGCGGCAGGCTTTTCAGATAGCTCAGGGACGAGTAGCCCGTACCGAAGTCGTCGATCGCGATCAGGGCGCCGGAGCGCCGCAGGCTGAGCAAATGCTGGGCGGCGGTGCTGATGTCTTCCATCAGGCCGGTCTCGGTGACTTCCAGTTCCAGACTGCGCGGTGGCAGGCGATACATTTGCAGCAGGTTGTTGACCACCCTTGGCAATTCGGCGTGGTGCAGTTGCACGGTGGACAGGTTCACCGCCATGCGCAGGTCGCTGAAACCCTGGTCGTGCCAGTCGCGCAACTGTTTGCAGGCCTGATCCAGCACCCACTCGCCAATGGCAATGATGGTGCCGTTCTGCTCGGCCAGCGGAATAAACAGGTCTGGCGGAACCAGCCCGTGTTCCGGGTGTTGCCAGCGAATCAACGCCTCCACACCGACCACCCGGTGATCGCGGTAGCTGATCTGCGGTTGGTAGACCAGATAGAACTGCTCGCGGGCCAGTGCGTCGCGCAGATCTTTTTCCAGTTCGCGACGGCGGCGCATCTCGGTGTCGACGCTGGCGATGTAGAACTGATAACGGTTGCGCGAGCGAGTCTTGGCCAGGGTCATGGTCTGCTCGGCTTTTTGCAGCAGCTTCTCGGTGCTGTCGCCGTCCTCGGGGAACAGGGTGATGCCGATGGTGGCGCGCAGGCGGATTTCCTGATGATCGAGGGCAAACGCCGCTTCCAGGTCATCGAGAATGCTTTGCGCCAGTTCGGCGGCTTCGTAGGGTTGTTCGATATCGGCCTGCACCAGGGCGAACTGGTCGCCGCCGAGGCGGGCGAGGGCGCCAAGGCGTCCGCTGTGCGCCCGCAGGCGATCGGCCAGGGCCAGCAGCAACTGGTCGCCGGTCTGGTAGCTGAATTGTTCGTTGATGCCCTTGAAGTCATCGAGGCCTACGCACAATACCGCGACCCGTCGTTGCAGTTTTCCAGCGTCGACGAGGATCTTGTCCAGCTGCGTTTGCAGCTGCTGGCGGTTCGGCAGGCCGGTGAGGAAATCGTACTGGGCCATGCGCAACAGGCTGTTTTCCGCTTCGTGGCGCAAATGAGTGTTGCGCTCGATGGACTCCAGCAACTGGTTGGCGGTGTTGATCCAGATCCCCAGTTCGTTTTTCTCGTGGCCCTTGAGCTGCGGAATCTTGTGTTCGCTGGGGCGGTCCGGATTGATTTCGGTCAGGTGCTCAATGATCCGCGACAGCGGTTTGGTCAGCAACCAGTGATAGACCAGATACAGCACCAGCCCCATCGCCAAGGCGCGCAAAACGCCGGAAATGAAGATGATCACCGAACTGACGATAAAGCCCTGGCCGTAAGTCGCGGTGTCGAGGGTGATGCTCAAGTCACCGTAATACTCGCTGTAAGGCCCGCGACCGACCAACTGGGTGGTGAAGGTGCGTTCCTTGCCAAGGATCAGGTCGGTCAGCCAGCGACTGCTGGAGTGCTGCAGCTCACGGGATTTCTGCGCGAGCATGGCTTCGTTGGGGTGGCCGATGGAAGCCTGGCGCACGGCGTCGTCCTGAAACAGGCCTTCGATCACCTGCATGCCCATTTCCCGGTCCAGGCTGTAGACGGCCTGGGTCGAAGGGTCGCGGAACATGTCGAGGATGCGTTCGGCATCACCGGCGACGGCCTGGCGTGTTTTATAGGCATCGAAAACGATCTGCGCGCAGCTCAAGACCACGCCGACGATCAATGCCGACAGGAGCACGACCCGGAGCAACTTCACCGACAAGCTGTTCTTGAGTTCCAGCTTCAAAGGGCTATTCCTTGTTCCGTGCGGGTAGCATCAAGTTGCCATGAGTATTGGCAATCCCGTGATGGCAGTCAAAGGGTCAATCATCCATGCGGGATTTTGCCTGCAGCTTGGCCGATATGCAGTTTTTGCGTATTGGTCCGATTAGTACTGTGTCGGTTGTCGAGTCCTTCAACTTGAGGGGGGATGTGGAGATATTTTCCTTTTGATTGATGTTAGACGGCTGTGGCGCGGGGGCAAGGGGGGGAAGGCTGGTTTCATCGTGGGAAATTGGCGTGGTTTTGCGGATGTATGTGATTTGTCTGTAGGAGCAAGGCTTGCCCGCGATGGCGGCCTGCGGCCGACCAATTTTCCGGCAGATGTCCCCAATCCTTGTGGGAGCCAGCCTGCTGGCGATGGCGGCCTCAAGGACGCCGCATATCCTGAAAATCGTCTCCCATAAAAAAACCCGGCATAAGCCGGGTTTTTTGACTGACGTCGAGCTTAAGCGGTGAAGGTTTTGCCTTCGAACTGCTCAGCCACGAATTTCCAGTTGACCAGGTTCCAGAACGCTTCAACGTACTTCGGACGCAGGTTGCGGTAGTCGATGTAGTAAGCGTGTTCCCAGACGTCGCAGGTCAGCAGCGGGGTGTCGCCGTTGGTCAGCGGGTTGCCGGCGCCGATGGTGCTGGCCAGGGCCAGGGAACCGTCAGCCTTTTTAACCAGCCAGCCCCAACCGGAACCGAAGGTGCCGATGGAAGTCTTGCTGAACTCTTCCTTGAACTTGTCGAACGAACCGAAGGCTGCGTTGATGGCTTCAGCCAGCGCGCCGGTTGGTTGACCGCCGGCGTTTGGAGCCAGGCAGTTCCAGTAGAAAGTGTGGTTCCAGACCTGAGCGGCGTTGTTGAAGATGCCGCCCGAGGAAGTCTTGACGATTTCTTCCAGGGTCTTGCCTTCGAACTCGGTGCCTGGCACCAGGTTGTTCAGGTTCACGACGTAGGTGTTGTGGTGCTTGTCGTGGTGAAATTCCAGAGTTTCCTTGGAAATGTGCGGCTGCAGAGCATCGTGTGCGTAAGGCAGTGGCGGCAATTCGAAAGCCATGGTGGATCTCCTAATCAGGTCAGGTGCGGTGAGCGCAAGGCCGATCACGGGCGGCCAGACAAGCGCCGGGGAGTTTTATACTCTTTGCGGCGCAGGGTCGGATCATAGCACCGGGGGTGCGGCATAACCACGCAACAACTGTGTGGAATAGAGGTTCCAGAGCCTTTTGGAATAAATCAGCCGGCGCTGATTAACTGGAACGCTACCGCGAACATCATCACTGCCACTAACAGATCAAGAATGCGCCAGGTGCTCGGCCGCGCCAGCCATGGCGCCAACCATGCAGCGCCCAACGCCAGGGTGAAAAACCACAGCAACGAGGCACTCGCCGCGCCCACGACATAGGCGCCGGGCTCGGTCTGTTGCGCACCGAGGGAGCCGATCAGCAACACGGTGTCCAGATAAACGTGCGGGTTGAGCAGCGTCACCGCCAAAGCGCTGAGCATCACCGCCCGCAACGAGCGCACGGTCTGGTTTTCGCCCTGTTGCAGGCTCTGCTTCGAGAAGGCACGACGCAGTGCCTGACTGCCATACCAGAGCAAAAACGCTGCACCACCCCAACGGGCGATGGCCAGCAGAGTCGGGTTTTGCGCCAACACCGTCGCCAACCCGAATACCCCGGCCGCCACCAATAACGCGTCGCAGGCTACGCAGAGTGCCGCGACCGGCAAGTGATGTTCCCGGCGCAGGCTTTGCGCCAGAACAAAAGCATTTTGAGTGCCGATCGCCATGATCAGGCCGAACGCTACCAACAGGCCGTTCATATAGCTTTGCCACATGTCTTTTTTACTCCGCGTTGGCTGCCAGATCGCGCAGCACTTGCATGGCGCGTTCGGCATCGGCCTGGCCGACGAACAAATGGTCGTGGTAGTAACCGGCGATCACGTTGCAGCTGATACCGGCCTTGCCCAGCGCCCTGGCGAACGCGGCGGTCAGGCCGACGGCTTCGAGGGCCGAGTGCACGTTCAAGGTGATCCAGGCCGCGACGTAGTCGAAGCTGAAACCTGCCTGTTCGGCGTGGGAACGTTCGAGAATGACGGTCAGACCTTCCTGCTCGCGGAAGCTGCCGACAACCTCAAGGCCTGCGGGCAATTTGCCGTCGCGCAGGGTGCAGAACACGTATTCGCCGGCGTTGAGTTGCGGGCTCATGCTGCGCAGCAGCGTTGCCAATGAAGTTTCGCCAGCCATGTCGGTATTTCCTGTTCAAGAGTTCTTGCTGGTCATTCTCGGGCAGGACGTTGTATAAGAAAAACCAATATTACTGATCGCTCATTAGGAAAACTGATGTTCGACTATAAATTGCTTTCTGCCTTGGCCGCGGTGGTCGAGCAGGCCGGGTTTGAACGGGCGGCACAGGTGCTGGGGTTGTCGCAATCGGCGATTTCCCAACGCATCAAGTTGCTCGAAGCACGCGTCGGCCAACCGGTGCTTGTACGGGCAACGCCGCCGTCTCCGACCGAGATCGGCCGGCGTTTGCTCAACCATGTGCAGCAGGTCCGCCTGCTTGAACGTGATTTGCAAAGCCTGGTGCCGGCGCTGGACGAAGAAGGTTTGCCGGAGCGATTGCGGATCGCCTTGAATGCCGACAGCCTCGCCACTTGGTGGGCGCAGGCGGTGGGGGAATTTTGCGCGCAACAACATGTGCTGCTGGACCTGATCGTGGAAGACCAGACGGTTGGCCTCAAGCGCATGCGCGCCGGTGAGGTGGCGGGGTGTCTGTGTGCCAGCGAGCGGCCGGTGGCCGGTGCGCGCAGTGTTTTGCTCGGGGCGATGCGTTATCGAGCCTTGGCCAGTCCGGCCTTCATTGCGCGGCATTTTCCAGAAGGTGTGCGCGCCGATCAGTTGGCCCGAACCCCGGCGTTGGTGTTCGGCCCGGACGATTTCCTACAACACCGGTATCTTGCGTCCCTCGGCGTCGATGGCGGATTCGAGCACCATCTATGTCCCTCGTCTGAAGGCTTTATCCGTTTGACCGAAGCGGGTCTCGGCTGGGGGCTGGTGCCGGAACTGCAGGTTCGCGAACAACTGGAGCGCGGCGTTTTGCTGGAGCTTTTGCCAGATAAGCCGATCGATGTGCCGCTGTACTGGCATCATTGGCGCAATGGCGGTCAGTTGCTGGGGTTGCTGACCGATCAGTTGGTGCGGGCATCGAAGCAATGGCTGGTGCCGTTGGACTGACGGACAGCGTCAAGACCTCACGCCCTACGCAATATGCAAAGCGCAAATCGAAATATTCGGAGCACAACATGAAGATTCTGGTCACCGGCGCAAGCGGCTTCATCGGCGGGCGCTTTGCGCGTTTCGCCCTGGAGCAGGGCCTGGACGTGCGGGTCAACGGTCGCCGGGCCGAAGGTGTGGAGCATCTGGTTCGGCGTGGCGCCGAGTTCGTTCAGGGCGACTTGAGTGACCCGGAACTTGCCCGGGAACTGTGCTCCGACGTTGAGGCCGTGGTGCACTGCGCCGGCGCCGTCGGTTTGTGGGGGCGTTATCAGGACTTTCATCAAGGCAACGTGCAGGTCACCGAAAATGTGGTCGAGGCCTGCCTGAAACAGCGGGTGCGGCGTCTGGTGCACTTGTCGTCGCCCTCGATCTACTTCGATGGTCGCGATCACCTGGGTTTGACCGAAGAACAGGTGCCCAAGCGCTTCAAGCATCCCTACGCCGCGACCAAATACCTGGCGGAGCAAAAAGTCTTCGGCGCCCAGGAGTTCGGTTTGGAAACCCTGGCCCTGCGCCCGCGTTTCGTGACCGGTGCCGGCGACATGAGCATCTTCCCGCGCCTGTTGAAAATGCAGCGCAAGGGCCGCCTGGCCATCATCGGCAACGGTCTCAACATGGCCGATTTCACCAGCGTGCAAAACCTCAATGAAGCGTTGCTCAGCAGCTTGCTGGCCGGTGGCTCGGCACTGGGCAAGGTCTACAACATCAGCAACGGTGCGCCGGTGCCCTTGTGGGACGTGGTCAATTACGTCATGCGCAAAATGGAAGTCCCACAGGTTACACGCTACCGTTCCTACGGTTTGGCCTACAGCGTTGCGGCGCTGAACGAAGGCGTGTGCAAAATGTGGCCGGGCCGCCCCGAACCGACCCTGTCGCGCTTGGGCATGCAGGTAATGAACAAAAATTTCACCCTGGACATCAGCCGCGCCCGGCATTATCTGGATTACGATCCGAAAGTCAGTCTGTGGACGGCCCTCGATGAGTTCTGCGGCTGGTGGAAGGCTCAGGACATCCGCGCACACTGAACCCGGTACGGGGTTGAGGGTCAATCGGTGCGGCAGTCGGGTTTATACTCGCCGCATCCAGCCATTACCGCGTTTCACAAAGGTTGACTCAATGTCCATGCGTAACGATGCCAACGACGACTTCGATGATGTACCGAGCCTGCGTGCAGACGTCCTCGACGACGATGATTTTCCGCCGACCACTCGCACCGCCGTGCATTCGCGTACACCGCCTGTGACCAAGGTCAAGGCGGCGAGCACCGGTCCGTTGTGGGCGCTGGTCGGGGCGCTGTTTTTTGCTTTCGCGGGCCTGGCCTGGTGGAGCTTTCAGCAGATTTCGCTGATGGAACAGCAACTGGTGGCGACCCAGGAAAGTTTCGCGCGCATCAGTGAGGAAGCGGCGGGGCGCTTGCAGGATATTTCCGGCAAGGTTGTCGCCAGCCAGACCAACGTCACCAGCGACAGTGAAGCGTTGAAGATGCAAATCAAGCAGCTGGAAAGCAAGTTGCAGGACCAGAGCAAGCAGCAGCAAGGCGTGGTTGGTCAGACTTCTGACCTGGATAAACGTCTGGCGCAGATGACCGCGCAAACCACCGATCTGGACAAGCGCCTGGCGCAGGTCACTGCCCAGAGCACTGAGCACCAAACGGTGAACACGCAATTGCAGGCCCAGGTCAAAGTCTTGATCGGCGATGTGGCCGCGCTGAAAAGTGCCCCGGCAGACAATGAAAAGTTCGACGCTCAGCTGAAAAGCCTCGGCGCCGACATCACCGCTTTGAAGAAGCAAGGCAACCCGAGCGCCGCCATCGAGCGTTTGGAACAGGACATCGTCGTGCTCAAAAGCGAGCAGGACAATCGCCCGGCGCCTGTCCAGGGCTCGGCCAATACCGCTGAGTTCGACGCCTTCCGTGGCCAGGTCACCCGCAACATCAACACCCTTCAGGCGCAGATCCAGAACTTGCAACAGCAGCTGCGCGCCCGGCAGTAATTGCTCTGTAGCAGCTGCCGAAGGCTGCGTTCGGCTGCGAAGCAGTCGTAAAACCGGGCACTTCGGTATGCCAGACAGATCGCGAGTACAGGACTCGCGACTGCTGCGCAGCCGAACGCAGCCTTCGGCAGCTGCTACAGATTCCTGAATATTCGTACATATCCCCAGGCCGTCTACGCTCTTGAAACATCAACAAGAACGAGGGATGCGCAATGGGGTTTCTGCATAAGTTCGCCGTGCTGTGCGTCATGTTTGCGCTGGGCCTGAGCCAGGTGCATGCGGCCGGAACAGAAAAGGACGACAGCAAGGCCGCCATCGCCTTGCTGGAAAAAGCCTTGGCCTACTACCACGACAATGGCGACAAGGCCTTCGCTGCCTTCAGCCGTCAGGGCGAGTTCGTCGACAAGGACCGCTATGTCTTTGTCCTCGACACCAAAGGCGTAATGCTCGCCAGCGGCGGGCCGTCATCGGCATTGATTGGCCGGGACGTTTCGGAAACCCTCGGGCCGGAATTGCAGAAAGCCTTTAAGGACGCCCTGAAAGTGCCGGAGGGCAATGGCATCCAGCAGGCGGAATACCGCTGGCAGAACTGGGCTGACGGCAAGGTCGAGCGCAAGCATGTGTTCTATCAGCGAGTCGGCCAGCGGATTGTCGCAGTCGGTTATTACCTGCCACGGGCATCGGCGGAACAGGCCATGGCCTTGCTGAACAAAGCGGCGACCGACCTGGCCAAGGACGAGAAGGGCACGCTGACGGCGATCAACTCGCTCAAGGGCGGTTATTTGCAGGATGACCTGTATGTGTTTGTCGTCGATCTGGATACCCAGCGTTATGTGGCCCACGGCACCAATTTGCGCTTGATCAATACTGATTTCAGCAAGATCAAGGACCCAGAGGGCAAACCGGTGGGTGAGCCGATGCTGGCGTTGATGGCCAAGCAGGATTATGGCGAGTACGAATATCGCTGGAAGAACCCGGTGACCGGCAAGGTCGAGGACAAGCATGCGTACCTGAAGAAGGTTGGGCATTTTCTGGTGGCTGTCGGGTATTACAGCCCTTGAAGATCAAAAGATCGCAGCCTGCGGCAGCTCCTACAGATGGACGTATTCCAATG
>NZ_JBSVXD010000219.1:0-8431 GCF_054070755.1 Pseudomonas sp. SDO5591_S426
TCTTGATTTTCAGCGATTACAAGGCCGCCAAAGATCAAAAGATCGCAGCCTTCGGCAGCTCCTACACAGGTTGTTTCCCTGTTTCAGCGCAGGTAGAGAAGTCCTGTCACCAAAGGCTCCAGCTCCAAATCATTGACAGCCTTGACCGTGTCGATCATCTCCACAGGCCAACTCTCAAGACCCAGACAGGCACCGAGCATCGCGCCGAGAATCGCCGCAATGGTGTCGGTGTCGCCGCCAAGGCTGGCGGCCATGCACAGTGCGTCGAAGGCATTCATTTCGCCGATGGCCACCTGCTGGGCCAGGGCAAACGACACCACCACCGACTCCTGCGACGCCACCGAGGTGCCGATCACGTCGTACAGCAAATCCGCCAGCAAGCCGTTGTCGCGGTCGACGCTGATGCTCCGCGCCCAACTGATGCGCGAGGCAATGCGTCCACCGGCAACCCAGTGGCCATGGCTTTCCGCTTGCTGGGCGATTTGCTGGCCGAGGTTCAACGCCTCGCCCAGGTCCATGCCGTTGATCCCGGCAGACACCACCGCCGCCACCGCCGCCGCACTGGAGATTCCCAGCGTGGTGTTGTGGGTGACCTGGCAGGCTTGCACCACAGCTTCAATAAAACGCTGCGGATCAGCGACATTCGCCGCGATCCCGACCGGCGTGATGCGCATGGCCGCGCCGTTGGTGGTGCCGTAGCGTCCGGCCTCTTCCGGTGAATGGCCGGCGAGGATCATCTCGATGGCGCGTTTGGTCGAAGGGCCGAGCAGATCCTGCGAGCCCTTGGCCTGCATCACCGTTTCCCATTCGATCAAACGCTGGGCGAGTACCGACGGTTCGATCTTGCCCTTACCGTCAATCAACAACTGACCGACCAGAATCGCCTGTTCGGTGTCGTCGGTGATCGAGCCTTTGGGCATGTTGGCGGCGATCGGTTGATCGGGGCCGGCATCTTCGAGGGCTGTGATTTCGCCAAAGCGAACCTGGATTTCAGCGCGACTTAAAGACTGGGTCGGCATGCCCAGCGCGTCGCCCAAAGCCAAGCCGTAGAACGCGCCCAAGGCACGATTGAGCGCAGTCATTTCGACGTTCCAAATTGCAGGTGCAGGCGAAAATGCACAGGATCGAGCAGACTTTCCACTTGCTCCATGAAGCGGTTTTGCCGGTCGTAGGTGGTGCGCAAAGCCTTGAGGAATACGGTGCCGACCGGGCGGCCCAGCAGTTCGGCGTCCTGTTCATTCAGTGGTTCGGCGCCGATCCATTGATCGCCGCGCTCACCGATATAGCCGTAGGCGGCCAGGGTGATGGTCAGGGAATTGTCGATCAGGCCAACCCGCGGCAAGCTTTCCAGGCCTCCGCTGGCGGGCATCAATGCGCGTTCAAGGGAAACCAGCGTGCCGTCATTGGAACGGCGTCGACGGTCAAGGGTGATGAACTGGTCGGTGCCGAAACGCGGCAGCAGGTCAGCACGGGTCACCGCCTCCAGCCGCAGCACTTCGGTGTTGACCAGCGCGCCGCTGTCGGCCAGGGCCTGGGCCCAGCCGCTGCGCTGGTCGAGCACCACACCGTCGAACGTGACGATGGAGCCCACCCCGCTTTGCGTCGCGATGTAATTGCGCCGTTTCAATTCGGCCAGGGCTTCACGCAAAGTTCCTCGGCTGACTTTGAATTCTTGAGCCAACTGATGCTCGCCCGGCAACTGAAAGCCGTCCTCCAGGAGGCCGCTTTCGATGCGCCGGATGAGTTCGTCGACCACCCGTTGTTTCTTGTCAAATCGTACCTGTCTAATCATGTACAAAGTGATAACCGAAACGGGTCAGAACGGGCAAGGGATTTTTAAGGGAAGTGACGGAAGGGATGGCAAAAAAGCCGTGACCGCTGCGCGTTCAATCGCTGGCAAGCCAGCTCCCACAGGTTTCCAAGTCGAACATAAATTTTATGTACGACATCAATTACTGTGGGAGCTGGCTTGCCAGCGAAGGCGTCAGTCAGGTCAATGTAAATCTTAGCGCTGTTTCAGTCGGTCAATCACCACCGCCAACAGCAAAATCGATCCACGAATCACGTACTGGTAGAACGTATCGATGTTCTTCAGGTTCATCGCATTCTCGATGATCGCCAGAATCAGCACCCCGGCAATCACATGCCGGATCATGCCGATCCCGCCGCTCAACGACACACCGCCCAGCACACAAGCCGAGATCACCGTCAGTTCAAAACCCTGGCCGATCATTGGCTGGCCGGAGGTCATGCGCGAAGCGAGGATCACCCCGGCCAGCGCACCGATCACACCGTGCACGGCGAAGATGATGATCTTGGTCCGGTCAACGTTCACCCCGGCCAGCAGCGCCGCTTCCTGGTTGCCGCCGATGGCCATGGTGTTGCGACCGTAGGTGGTGTAGTTCAGCAGCCAACCGAAGAACAGGAAGCAGACGATGGTGATGAGGATCGGCACCGGCACGCCGAACAACTGGCCGTTGCCGAAAACGAAGAACGATTCCTGCGATACACCAACCGCTTTACCGTTGGCGAAGATGTAGGCCAGACCACGGACGATCTGCATGGTCGCCAGCGTGGTGATCAACGCATTGACCCGCAGCTTGGCGATCACGATGCCGTTGATCAGACCGACGATCAGCCCCATCACCAGCGCCGCGCTGACGCCGAGAAAGACGCTGTCGGTGTCGCGCATCACCACCGCCGCGACCACGCCCGCGCAGGCAATCACCGAACCCACCGACAAATCGAAATGCCCGGACGCCAGGCAATACAACATGGTGCACGCGGCAATCCCGGTGGTGGAAATCGCCAGACCGAGGCCGCGCATGTTCAGCGGCGAAAGGAAGTTGTCGATCAGCAAAGTGCAGAGCACGAAAATGCCGACGGCCGCCAGCAACATCACCCAGTCATCGAGAAAACGCCGCAGGTCCAGGGGTTTGCGTGCAGTCGGCAGGGTTTCATTTTGGGTTGTCATCATAGTCACCTCTCAGTTCGCCACGCCGTCAGCGCGTTGGCGCGGCAAAGCCAGTTGCAGCAGGTTGGATTCATTGGCCTGTTCGCGGCTCAGTTCGCCGCGCAGTGCGCCTTCACACAGCACCAGGATGCGGTCGGAAATGCCCATCACTTCCATCAGGTCGCTGGACACCACGATCACCGAAATGCCACTGGCCGCCAGGTTGTGAATGATCTGGTAAATCTCGGCCTTGGCACCGATGTCGATGCCCCGCGTCGGCTCATCGAGCAGCAAGACTTTCATCGGCATCGACAGCCAGCGGCCGAGAATGGCCTTCTGCTGATTGCCACCGGAGAGAAACTTGATCTGCTGTCCGGCGTGCGGTGTTTTTACCTTGAGCGCCTTGATCTGTTTATCGGCGTTGGCCTTTTCCCACAGACCACGCAACAGACAACCGAAGGTGGAATTCGCACCACGGGCGCTGATATTGATGTTCTCGGCAACGCTCGCCAACGGCAGGATGCCTTCCTTCTTGCGGTCCTCGGGACACAGCAGGATCCCGGCTGCAATCGCATCGCGGGGCGAGCGCAATTTCAATTCATGCCCGCGCAGTTCAAGGCGACCGGCGCTGTTGCGCTCCAGACCGCTGAGCAGGCGAAACAGTTCGGTTCGACCCGCGCCGACCAGGCCGAACAATCCGAGAATCTCGCCTTTGTGCGCCTCGAAACTCACAGGTTCGCGCAGGCCCGGCCCCAGCAGGCCATCGACCTTCAACGCCACCGCACCACGCGGGCGCGAGCGATAGTCGTAGATGTCCTGGATGTCGCGACCGACCATGCACGTGACCAATTGATCGTGGGTCAGCTCGCTCATGTCTTCGAAGGTACGCACGTAACGGCCGTCCTTGAACACCGTCACTGCGTTACAGATACGGAATACTTCTTCCATGCGATGGGAGACGTACAGCACCACTTTGCCTTCGTCGCGCAGGCGACCGATGATCGCCATCAAGCGATCGATCTCCCGCGCCGACAGGCTGCTGGTGGGTTCGTCGAACGCGATCACGTGGGCGCCACGGGACAAGGCCTTGGCGATTTCCACCAGTTGCCGTTGCCCGAGGGACAGGCGCCCGACCTTCTCCTGCGGATCGATTTCGTCAGCCAGGCCCTTGAGGCAGGCCAGTGCTTGCTGGCGTAAAGTGCCGCGATTGATCAGGCCGAAACTGGCTGGCAGATGACCGAGGAACAGGTTTTCCGCCACGGTCATTTCCGGCACCAGGTGCAACTCCTGATGGATCACCGCGACGCCACTGCCGATGCTGTCGGCAGTGGATTTGAAGGCCATCGTCTGATCGCCGATCTGCAGGTCGCCGCTGCTCGGGATGTAGGCGCCGCCGAGAATTTTCAGCAGGGTCGACTTGCCGGCGCCGTTCTCGCCCATCAAGGCGTGAACCTGTCCCGGATGGGCAACGAAGCTGATGCCGTCCAGCGCCTTCACGCCGGGAAAGGTCTTGCCGATCCCGTTGAAGCGCAAGCTGCCGCCGGCATTGTGTTGTTGTACTTGTGTTTGCGCGTGCATAACCACCTCATCACACAGATCAGGCAACCCCGTTGCCGGGGCTGCCGATGAAATCAACCGGCCTTCAGTTCCACAGGCCGATCTTTTCCAGTTCCTGCTTGAAGTTGTCGCGGGTGATCAGCGTCACGTCGTCCATGGCGGTGTACTTCGCCGGTTCTTTGCCGGTGGTAACCCACTCGTACATCATGCTGGCGGTGTTGTAGCCCTCGATGTGCGGGCTCGGCAGCATCGAACCGTAGAAACCGCTGTTGGGCTTCTTCAGCTCGCCGATGGCGTCGGTGCCGTTGATGCCGATGCCGATCACGTTCGCTGCTGCGAAGCCGGCCGCTTCCGTGGCACGTACGCCGCCAAGCACGGTGTTGTCGTTCATGCCGCCGATAATCAGGTTCTTCGCCGCGCCCGGCAGTTTCACCAGCGCCGAGTTGGTGGCGTCCATGCTGCCCGGCACGTCGAGGGTTTTCAGGGCCGAGAACAGGATGTGATCCTTCGGCATGCCGGCCTCTTCCAGCGCTTTCACCGAACCGTCGGTGCGTTTCTTGCCGGTGTCGAGTTCGTTGTAGGTGTTGATCACCGCGTAAGTGTCTTTCCAGTCCCAGCCACGTTTTTTCGCTTCGGTGGCCATCGCGCTGCCTTGTTTCTGGCCCACTTCGAACGCGGCCATGCCGAGGTACGGCACGTCTTCCATGAACTTGCCGCTGGCGTCGACAAAACGGTCATCGACAGCAATCACTTTCAACCCGTTGAGCTTGGCCTTGGCCATGATCGCCGGGCCGAGGGACACGTCCGGCGGGCAGATCACGAAGCCCTTGGCGCCGTTGGCCGCCAGGCTGTCGATGGCCGACAGGGTTTTCTCACCATCCGGTACGGCGATCTTGATCAGGGTAAAGCCCTTCTCCTTGCCGGCCTTTTCGGCGAACGCCCATTCGGTCTGGAACCAGGGTTCTTCCGCTTGCTTGACCAGAAAACCGATTTTCACTTCCTCGGCCGCCAGCAGCGTGCTGCTGAGGCTGACCGCCGAAACCGCCAGGGCGGCACAGCACAGGGTACGGATGGCACGACGACGATTCATAAGCTGACTCCTTGTTGTTCTTGTTGAGTGTTCTTTGAAAATCATGGAGCGGTGTAACCATACTGCCAATAGTCATATCGTATGATGATTGGATTTTAGTCGTAGTAACGCGCCTGAAATCCCGGGCACTCAGTCGTGGTACATCACCGAGCGTCCGCCATCGATGGTGATACACGAGGCGTTGATGAACGGCGCTTCATCGCTGGCCAGGAACACCGCGGTCATGGCCACTTCGAGCGGCTGGCCGATGCGTTTGGGCGGGTGCAGATCAAAGGCACGCTGACGTTCAGCGTGCGGGTCGGCAAAACCGTTCCAGTAATCGACGTTCAATTGGGTTTCGATGTAGCCCGGTGCGATGGCGTTTACGCGAATGCCCTTGGGCGCGTACTCGATACCCAAGGCGCGGGTCAGGCCGAGCAAACCGTGCTTGGCCACCGGGTACGGAAAGCAACCCGGAATGATGTGGGAAGAATGGGTGGAGGCGATGTTGATAATGCTGCCGATGCCCTGCTCGATCATCTGCGGCAGTACAGCCTTGCAGCCGTACCAGGCGCCATCGAGGTCGATGGCGAAGCAACGGTGCCAGTCATCCTCGGTCATTTCCAGCGGATCACGGAATACGTTGATGCCGGCGCAGTTGACCAGCACGTCGATCCGCCCGTGACGTTCGACCGCCAATTTAGCCATCGCATGCAAATCCTGCTGACGCGAAACGTCGGCCTTGATCGCCACGACATCGGCGCCTTTGTCCCGCCAATGTGTCGCAACCTTCTCGACTTTTTCGGCCTGGATGTCGCTGATGATCAGCTTGGCTTGCTGGGACGCGAAGGTCGCGACAATCGCCTCGCCGATGCCTTGGGCGGCGCCGGTCAGCAACACCACTTTGTCTTTCAGGCGCTCGCCCTTGGGCGGATTGGGCGCCTCTGGCAAAGAAAGGGGTTCAGCCATGGATCGCTGCATCACTTCACCTGTTTTGTTTTTTTAAGTGTGAGTGCGTGTAACTGATGGAGTCGACTATAAACCCGGCCGGCAGAAAATCTCAATATATATATTTACATCCCATATTTAGGGATTTACCCAGAGAATCGAGTACACAGCTTTCCAGGCACGTCGACGCGAATCGCCAACACTGCGCCGTCCAGTGGATGCCCAAGCGGGCTCGCAGCACTGGTGATGTAAAGGGTCTTCAGATCAGCATCGCCGAATACACAACTGGTCGGGCGGCTGACGGGAAGTTCGATCACCCGGTCGACTTTGCCGTCCGGCGTCAGCCTGATCAGGCAGCTGCCGTCCCAGCGGGCGTTCCAGACAAACCCCTCGGCATCCATCGCCGAACCGTCCGGACCACCGAGCGTGTGAGGGCCAAACCAGGTCTGCGCCGGTTCAAGGTTGCCGTCGGTTCGAATGAAGTGCCGATACAACGTGCCGTCGAGGCTGTCGCCGAAATACACGGTGGTGGCGTCATCGCTCCAGAGCAGCGTATTGGGAATGCCCAGCCCTCGCAGCAGCGGTGTCACCCGCGCATCTCGATCAATGCGGAACAACCCGCCGGAACGCCGTTCGATAGGCAAGTCTTCGCCCTGTTCACCGATGTTGTTTTGCATGGTGCCGAGCCAGAGCCGGCCCTGTGCATCGCAACGGGCTTCGTTGGCGCGATTGCCTGGCTGAGGGTCGGCGACGCAGAACAAAGTCAGTCGCGGTTCCAGGCCCGGTGAATCCAGATCAAGCCGATACACGCCGCTGCTCAACGTCACCAGCGCATCACCGCTGGCGCAGGGGATGAACGCTGACACGTGCTCCGGCATCTGCCAGATCTGCACATTCGCGCCGATCAGCCGCAGCGCTTGCTTGCCGGCGATGTCCACCCAATACAGCGCCTGGGTCGGCGCATCCCAGAACGGACCTTCGCCCAGTTGCGCCCGGTGTTCGGTAACCGCGGTCAACGTCATGAAACCTCCTGCATTGTTCTTGTTTTTATCTGTGGTTCTTTTTTTGTCAGCCGGCTTTTTTATCGGCCATGACTTGTGGGTAATAGCGCTTGATGGCCAGGTCGGCGTTGTCGATCAGGGTCATGCAGGCCCAGACACCCCGAGCGGCGTCCCGGGCGGCGATGGCGTCGGCCATGTCCTTGTGAATCGGCAGGGTGCGACGCAGTTCGTCGGGGTCAGCAGCGGAAACTTCAAAACACACCGCCAACAGCGCGCCGAGGGCCGGGACCATTTGTTCGATGAATTGATTGTGGCTGGCGGCGAGTATGCATTCGTGGAAGAGCTGATCGGCGCGGTTGTAGTCGACGCCGCTGTCCACCGCCCGCGCCAAGGCGTTGTAGGCCAGCAGAATCGCCTCCACCTGAGGGACAGTCGCGCGTTCGCAAGCCCAACGCACCGCCATGGGTTCGATGGTGCGACGCAGGTCGAGCAAGTCGTCGACGAAATTTTCCGGCAAACCGCTGCGCGACAACCAACCCACGACTTGCGGATCGAAGAGGTTCCAGCGCCGCACCGGCAACACCCGTGTACCGACCTTCGGCCCGACTTCGAGCATGCCTTTGGCAACCAGGGTCTTGATGGCTTCGCGAATGACGGTGCGACTGACACCGAGTTGCTCGCCGAGATCGGCTTCGACCTTGAGCGCTTCACCGGGCTTGACCTGCCCGGTGGCGATCCAGCAACCCAGCCAATCGACTGTCGACGCATGAAAGCTGCTGGACATGGACACCTCAAAGCCGTTCGCGATGGAGGCCAACGCTAATCATCATATGATTGGGTGTCAATCGAAAAGATCGCAGCCTGCGGCAGCTCCTACAGAGGAAAATGTTCTCCTGTAGGAGC
>NZ_JBSVXD010000220.1:0-8399 GCF_054070755.1 Pseudomonas sp. SDO5591_S426
ACTCGACAGCTCCTACAGGGTTTTGTGGTGTTTGGTAAATCGCACGCAAAAAAAACGCCCCGAACCAGTCGGGGCGTCAGATGTGCGGCGTTGCGGTTTCTAATCGGTCCGCAACGGCCGTTTACTCAGGCGAAGCAGATCAGTGGAACTGTTCTTCTTCGGTCGAACCGGTCAGCGCGGTAACCGAAGACGAGCCACCCTGGATCACGGTGGTCATGTCGTCGAAGTAGCCGGTGCCCACTTCCTGCTGGTGAGCCACGAAGGTGTAGCCTTTCGAAGCGTCAGCGAATTCCTGCTCTTGCAGCTTCACGTAGGCAGTCATGTCGTTGCGGGCGTAGTCGTGCGCCAGGTTGAACATGCTGTGCCACATGTTGTGAATGCCGGCCAGGGTGATGAACTGGTGCTTGTAACCCATGGCGGACAGTTCGCGCTGGAACTTGGCGATGGTCGCGTCGTCCAGGTTTTTCTTCCAGTTGAAGGAAGGGGAGCAGTTGTACGACAGCAGTTGGTCCGGGTATTCCTTTTTGATCGCTTCAGCGAAGCGACGAGCTTCGTCCAGGTCTGGCTTGGCGGTTTCGCACCAGATCAGGTCGGCGTACGGAGCGTAGGCCAGGCCGCGAGCGATAGCCTGGTCCAGGCCGGCGCGTACTTTGTAGAAACCTTCCTGGGTGCGTTCGCCAGTCACGAATGGCTGGTCGTACGGGTCGCAGTCCGAAGTCAGCAGGTCAGCGGCGTTTGCGTCGGTACGGGCCAGGATGATGGTCGGAGTACCGGCAACGTCAGCAGCCAGACGAGCAGCGGTCAGCTTCTGTACGGCTTCCTGGGTTGGAACCAGTACCTTGCCGCCCATGTGGCCGCATTTTTTCACGGAAGCCAGTTGGTCTTCGAAGTGAACGCCGGCGGCGCCTGCTTCGATCATGCTCTTCATCAGCTCGTAAGCGTTCAGTACGCCGCCGAAACCGGCTTCAGCGTCAGCCACGATTGGCGCGAAGTAGTCGATGTAGCCGTCGTCACCCGGGTTCTTGCCGGCTTTCCACTGGATCTGGTCGGCACGACGGAACGAATTGTTGATGCGCTTGACCACGGTTGGAACCGAGTCCACCGGGTACAGCGACTGGTCCGGGTACATCGATTCGGCGGAGTTGTTGTCCGCAGCCACTTGCCAGCCCGACAGGTAGATCGCCTGGATACCGGCTTTGACTTGTTGCACAGCCTGGCCGCCGGTCAGGGCGCCCATGCAGTTGACGAAATCTTTCTCAGGACGGAAGGCTGGCTTGGCACCCTGGGTAACCAGGTTCCACAGCTTCTCGGCGCCCATTTTTGCAAAGGTGTGCTCAGGTTGAACCGAGCCACGCAGGCGGACGACGTCAGCAGCGGAGTAAGTGCGTGTCACGCCTTTCCAGCGCGGGTTTTCAGCCCAGTCTTTTTCGAGGGCTGCAATTTGCTGTTCGCGTGTCAGTGCCATGGGAGATAAACCTCGTCGCGTCTTTATGAAAAGTTGTTCTGCGGTGGAAAATTCCTGCGCTCGCTGACCAGAAGCTTGGGCGGTCAAGTCGGATTCGGCGGGGATGGCGACGGGATGAACGATGGGCTCGAGGGGAAGTGAGCAGGTAAGGGCGAACTGGCGGGCGCATTCGGGCGTCGTGGGCCTTTATACGAACTTCAGTGTGATGCCGGGTTTACCTAAATACGCTTCCGTCCCTCGGGACAACTTCGTTCCAGTCGGCAACCTCGTCAAACACACCTTGTGGGCGGTACAGACACGGGGCGGTTCGCGGGGTAGGTGCGAACATCGCCTCGAAGGCCCTTGCCAGGGCCCCTGATTAGCGGGAGCGAGGCCATCATGCCTTCGCTTTTTTGGCTCGTCAAACGTTTTGTAGTGCTTTTTTTCAAGCACTACATCTTTGGTCTAATACGACCCGTCAGTCAGTTTTCGGTGCCTTAGTCCAAAGTGTCGACCTTCACCCGCAAGGTCATGTCGTTGCGGCTCTGGGTCGAGTAACTGCGGGCCACGCCCTGTTTATCGGCTTGTGTCTGGCCGTTGGTGCCGGCCAGCAGGATCCATTCACCGAGGCGGCCGGTGACGGTTGTGTCGGTACTTTGCACGTTCACTACATCAGGACGTTCCTGGCTCAAACGGTCACGGTTTGTGCTGATCGACAGATGAACGATCTCGCCGGTGACATTGGCTGTGACGTAGAAACCCTGGGTGACGTTGCGATATTCGGTCTGGCTGCGCAGGTCGCCGTAGGAGTCGGTCTGGGTGCTGGTCAGGGGCACGCTTTGGCCAACCTGGATCAGTGCCGGCATGCCATCGGTAGCCTGGACCTGCTGAATTCCGCCGTCGCGGCTATCGGTACTGCGATTGATGATGCGGGTCTGGTTGGGCTTTGCACCGTTCACCGAGTAACCCTGATCGCCCTGGAAGTTGTTTTCGTTGGTATCGACGGTAATCAGCAGGCGTTTTGGCGCAGTATCGAGTTGGCCAATCAAGGCCTTAAGTTCGTCGATTTTGCGTTGATCAGCGTTGACGATGAGCTGATTGCCATAGGCGCTGACGGTGCCGTCCTTGCCGATGAAATCCTGCGCCACGGGCAGCATGTCGGCACTGGTGTGGTAATTCAAAGGCACGATTTCAGTGGCTGCCATGACCGAAAAACTGCAGGTCACCAGCAATGTGGTGAGCAGGGTGCGTAGGGACATATCCGTTATCTCCGCCAACTTCAAAGTGTTGATATTGCCAGTTTGTCGGCCCGGGGAGGGGCAAGTTGAATGGTAGACAGCAAAACGCCCCGGCATCGCGTGATGTCGGGGCGTTTTGTGGTGTGCTGCAAAAAAGATCGCAGGCTGCGATCTTTTGATCTTAACTGTGGCGAACCATATCCACATGCGGAATCCCTGCTTCCAGGAACTCCTCACTGACCATGCTGAAGCCCAGGCGCTCATAGAACGCCGTGGCCTGAACCTGAGCGCTGAGCATTTGTTGCTTCAGCCCGCGCTCTTCGGCTTCACCGATCACTGCTTGCATCAATGCATCGCCGACCTTAAGGCCGCGCCAGTCCTTGAGAACCGACACCCGGCCAACGTGGCCGTCGGGCAGCAGACGTGCGGTGCCAATCGGAAAGTCGCCTTCGAGCGCGAGGAAGTGCACGGCCGATGCATCATCGGCGTCCCATTCCAGTTCAGGTGGAACGCATTGCTCGGCAACGAACACCGTCTCACGAATGCGCCGGATCTCGGCGTTGTCCTTTTGCCAGTCTGCGACACGTACGTGAATCTTATTCATCGGCGAACCCCAGGCTACCTTGCTTGACCAGTTCGCACAGCAGGCCGCGGCCGTCTTCGTCGCTCAGCCATTCGCCGAGGTTGTCGACGTGCAGCGCATCGGCGGCGCAGATCATCTTCAGCAGCTCGCGCAGTTTGCCCGGCAGATAACGGCTTTGGCCGCTGGCGAACAGCAGCAGGTCGTCGTCGACTTCGGACCAGGCCAGGCGCGCGCTCGGATTGCGGATCAGCACCGCGCCTTGCTCCAGCGCGCTGAGGACGTCGTCTTCTGCGAGGTCTTCCGGGCCCACTACCAGTTCCGGGTAGCGCGGCTCGGTCATGAACTGGCCGAACCAGGTCAGCAGCAGGCGCTCGTCGCTCATGTGTTCGGCGAGCAGGTTTTTCAGGCGATCAAGGGCGTCGTGCTGGATCTGATGCGGATCGGCCGCAGGCAGGGCGTCGGCGTCGGTGTAACGCTCTTCGTCCGGCAGGAACTGGCTGAGGAAGTCGGTGAAGTGGGTCAGCACTTCAGCGGCGCTCGGTGCGCGGAAGCCGACCGAGTAAGTCAGGCAGTCATCGACGGCCACGCCGCAGTGGGCCAGGCGCGGCGGCAGGTACAGCATGTCGCCCGGTTCCAGAACCCACTCATCGGTCGCTTCGAAATCAGCGAGGATGCGCAGGTCGGCGTGTTGCAGCAGCGGGCTTTCGGAATCGCACATCTGGCCGATTTTCCAGTTGCGCTTGCCGTGGCCTTGCAGCAGGAATACGTCGTAGTTGTCGAAGTGCGGACCGACGCTGCCACCCGGGGCGGCAAAGCTGATCATCACGTCGTCGATACGCCAGCTTGGCAGGAAGCGGAAGTGCTCCAGCAGTTCGCTGACTTCCGGTACGAACTGGTCGACGGCTTGAACCAGCAAGGTCCAGTCACGCTCAGGCAGTTTGCTGAATTCGTCTTCGGCAAACGGGCCGCGACGCAATTCCCAAGGACGCTCGCCGTTCTCGATGATCAGGCGCGATTCGACTTCTTCTTCCAGCGCCAGGCCGGCCAGTTCGTCGGCGTCGATCGGGCTTTCAAAATCAGGAATCGCCTGACGGATCAGCAGCGGTTTTTTCTGCCAGTAGTCGCGCAGGAATTCCCGTGCCGTGATGCCGCCCAGAAGTTGAAGAGGGATGTCAGGATTCATGTGTAACCTATTGAAAAAAAGCACTTTTCATACGGGAATAAAAACGCCCGGCGCTGCCGGGCGTCTTAAAAGGGTCAAGCGGTCGATCAGATGCGTTTGGCTTGCTCTACAGCGTTACCGATGTAGTTGGCCGGGGTGAGCAGTTTCAGCTCGGCCTTGGCGGCGGCTGGCATGTCCAGGCCGTCAATGAAAGTCTGCAGTGCTTCAGGGCTGATGCCCTTGCCGCGGGTCAGTTCTTTCAGTTTTTCGTACGGGTTTTCGATGTTGTAGCGACGCATCACGGTCTGGATCGGCTCGGCCAAAACTTCCCAGCACGCGTCCAGGTCAGCGGCAATCTTCTGCTCGTTGAGCTCCAGTTTGCTGATGCCTTTCAGGCTGGCTTCGTACGCGATCACGCTGTGGGCGAAGCCGACACCGAGGTTGCGCAGTACGGTGGAGTCGGTCAGGTCGCGCTGCCAGCGGGAGATCGGCAGCTTGCTCGCCAAGTGCTGGAACAGTGCGTTGGCGATGCCCAGGTTGCCTTCGGAGTTCTCGAAGTCGATCGGGTTGACCTTGTGCGGCATGGTCGACGAACCGATTTCGCCAGCGATGGTGCGCTGCTTGAAATAGCCCAAGGAGATGTAGCCCCAGATGTCGCGGTCGAAGTCGATCAGGATCGTGTTGAAACGGGCGATCGCGTCGAACAGCTCGGCAATGTAGTCGTGCGGTTCGATCTGCGTGGTGTACGGGTTGAAACCCAGACCCAGCTCGTCTTCGATGAAGGCGCGGGCGTTGGCTTCCCAGTCGATCTCAGGGTAGGCCGACAGGTGAGCGTTGTAGTTACCGACAGCGCCGTTGATCTTGCCCAGCAGCGGAACGGCAGCGACTTGAGCGATCTGGCGCTCCAGACGGTAAACCACGTTCGCCAGTTCTTTGCCCAGGGTGGTCGGCGAGGCCGGTTGACCGTGGGTGCGCGACAGCATTGGCACGTCGGCGAAACGGATGGCCAGTTCGCGGATGGCGTTGGCGGTTTGGCGCATCAGCGGCAGCATCACGTCATCACGGCCTTCGCGTAGCATCAGGGCGTGGGACAGGTTGTTGATGTCCTCGCTGGTGCAGGCAAAGTGGATGAACTCGCTGACCTTGGCCAGTTCCGGCAGCTTGGCCGCTTGCTCTTTGAGCAGGTATTCGATGGCTTTGACGTCGTGGTTGGTGGTGCGCTCGATCTCTTTGACGCGCTCGGCGTGCTCCAGAGAGAAGTTTTCCGCCAGGGTGTTGAGCACAGCGTTGGCTTCGGCGGAGAACGCCGGCACTTCGCTGATGGCAGGGTGAGCGGCCAGGCGCTGGAGCCAGCGCACTTCAACCAGAACGCGGGCACGGATCAGGCCGTACTCGCTGAAAATTGGGCGCAGGGCCTGGGTTTTGCCGGCGTAGCGGCCGTCAACAGGGGAAACCGCAGTGAGCGAAGAAAGCTGCATGGGGTGTTCTCGGACAGTCGGGCAACGAAATGGGGCGCGTATCATACATGAAAAAATCCGCCGGTCCGTCGCCAACTGACCGGCGTATTACGCGTATTGCTAGGTTCGGTGCTGTCGATGCGCGTTATTCGTTACGCATCAACGGGTAAAGCTCTTTCAGCAATTTGCGGCGGCTGACCACCAACTGCCAGCGATGACCGCCCAACTGCCGCCAAAGGCGTGCCGAACGGATGCCGGCCAGCAACAGGGCGCGGATTTTCGAGGCGTTGCTCGGCTGTTGCAGGTTGCGCATGTCGCCATGCACCTGGATGCGTTGGCGCAGGGTACTCAAGGTGTCCTGATACAGCGCGCCGCAGGCGGCGATCACGTTTTCGTGCGCCGGGCCGAAGTGTTCGACCTGGGACTGAATCTGCGGCAGGCGCTTGCCGATCACGTCCAGCATGTCGCTACGCTTGGCCAGCTGACGCTCAAGACCGAGCATGGCCAGCGCATAGCGCAGCGGTTCGCGTTGCAGGGCGCTCGGGTCGCGTTCGAGAGCGCCGACCAAGGCGCGATAGCCTTCGCGCAGATTGATGTCGTCGCCACCATAGACTTCCATAGTGTCCTTGGGGTCGCGGATCAGCAGGCTGCCGAGCATGCAGGTCAGGCCGGCTTCGTTGGTCTGGCCGGTCTTGGCAATCTTGTCCACCAGCACGGCGGCGAGGAATACGCCGCCCAGCGCGGTCAGTTGCTCCTGAGTGGGGGTCATTGCTGCTCGCCTTGAAGAGCGCCTTTGCTGGTCCACGGCTCTGCAACTTCAATGACGCCGCCGCCGAGGCAGATTTCGCCGTCGTAGAACACCACGGACTGACCTGGAGTGACCGCGCGTTGCGGGTCATCGAAGGTTGCGCGGTAGCCGGTGGCGGTCTTCTCCAGCGTGCAAGGCTGGTCGCTCTGGCGATAACGGACCTTGGCGGTCAGCTTGCGCGGCTCAGTCAGGTCGATCGGGTTGACCCAATAGATGTCCGAAGCGAGCAGGGCGCGGGAGAACAGCCACGGATGGTCGTTACCCTGGCCGACGATCAGCTCGTTGTGCTCCAGGTCCTTGATCAGCACGTACCACGGCTCGTCGCTGGCGTCTTTCAGGCCACCGATGCCGAGGCCCTGACGCTGGCCGATGGTGTGGTACATCAAGCCGTGGTGACGGCCGATGATCTCGCCTTCGGTGGTCTTGATCTCGCCCGGTTGCGCCGGCAGGTACTGCTTGAGGAAGTCGCTGAAGCGACGTTCGCCGATGAAGCAGATCCCGGTGGAATCCTTTTTCTTCGCGGTCGCCAGTTCGTATTTCTCGGCAATCGCGCGCACTTGCGGTTTTTCCAGCTCGCCCACCGGGAACAGGGTCTTGGCGATCTGTTCGCCGCCGACAGCGTGCAGGAAGTAGCTCTGGTCCTTGTTCGGGTCCAGGCCCTTGAGCAGTTCGGTGCGGCCATCGATGTCGCGGCGACGCACGTAGTGACCGGTGGCGATCAGGTCGGCGCCGAGCATCATGGCGTAGTCGAGGAACGCCTTGAACTTGATCTCGCGGTTGCACAGGATGTCCGGGTTCGGCGTGCGTCCGGCCTTGTATTCGGCGAGGAAATGCTCGAACACGTTGTCCCAGTACTCGGCGGCGAAGTTGGCGGTGTGCAGCTTGATGCCAATCTTGTCGCACACGGCCTGGGCGTCCGCCAGGTCGTCCATGGCGGTGCAGTATTCCGTTCCATCGTCTTCTTCCCAGTTCTTCATGAACAGGCCTTCCACCTCATAACCCTGCTCGATCAGCAGGAGGGCGGAAACGGAAGAGTCCACGCCGCCGGACATGCCGACAATGACGCGCTTCTTTTGTGTGTCAGAAGGGGCTGGATCACGCATAGGGATTCAATGAGTGTCTTGAAAAAGGACGCGATTCTAGCAGGCTGAAGCGCACAAGGCTAAAGAGAAGGACGGATCAATTCGAGGCCGAAGTGATTGCCGGCCAGGTAGTCGTCGATGCAACGGATGATCAACTCGCTGCGCCAGTTGTCGCGCTGCTCGATTAATTCGTCGCGGGTCAACCACTTGGCGCCGACGATACCGTCGTCGAGTTGATAATCCGGGTGATGTTTCAGCGGTTTGGCGATGAAGCAGACCCGTTGGTAGGTCACGCCGTTGCTCGGGGCGGTGTACAGGTAAATGCCCAGAACGCCGGTGGGTTCGACGTCCCAGCCGGTTTCTTCGAGGGTTTCGCGCACGGCGGCTTCGATGAGGGTTTCATTCGGGTCCAGATGACCGGCGGGCTGGTTGAGTACGTTGCGACCGGCCTTGTGTTCTTCGACCATCAGGAAGCGGCCGTTGTCTTCGACGATGGTGGCGACGGTGATGTGGGGTTTCCAGTCCATGAAGCTTCCCTCGATTGTTGAGATTGCAATACGCACCCTGTGGGAGCTGGCTTGCCAGCGATTGCGGTGGGTCAGTCAGCATCAGTGGCGAATGATAA
>NZ_JBSVXD010000221.1:0-8206 GCF_054070755.1 Pseudomonas sp. SDO5591_S426
TGTGAAAGCTTAGAGAGCGATCACAGGGTGTGAGGGGGTAGCCATTTCATTAGGGATTTGTGGCTGATCACAGAATATGTGTACAGATCACTCGAAGTGTTCAGGGTTTACCGGGTCGCCTGATTTCATATTCAACTGCTCCCGGATGTCTTCAAACATCAAGTCGTAATGCTTGTGTACCGAGCCGATCTGGCTGTGTGTCTTCGGAATCCCGTACTTCTCGGCGATTTTCGTCACGTTGCTGGCGAAGTTGTAGGCTTCCTCCTTGAGCAGGAAGAAGGGCTCGGACATTTCCTTGCCCTGAATGCTGCCATGCAGGGTGAACTGGATGCCTTTTTCACCTTTGTCATCCTTGCTGACTTCATAGTCGAGGTGCAGGTTGTAGCTGACATCATCCGGGGTCAGCGCATGACGTTCGATGTGCAAGTGACCTGGCTCAAACTGTGCCATAGACGTCTCTCCTTACGAGTAAGTAATGCCCGGAGTCGCTGTGCTGATGCGGGTGCCAGCCTTGCCCTGGACGATCGCCTCGATGTCCGCGAGCGAGCCGATGACCGCGACTTTTCCAGTATGGCGCGCAAACTCGCAGGCTGCCTGTACCTTCGGTCCCATGGAGCCGGCGGCGAAGCCGAGTTTTTCCATTTCGTCCGGGTGAGCCTGGGCGATGGATTTCTGGGTGGGTTTGCCAAAATCGATGAACGCGGCGCTGACGTCGGTGGCGATCACCAGCAGATCGGCTTCAAGTTGTTCGGCCAGCAGCGCCGAACACAGATCCTTGTCGATGACCGCCTCGACACCTTCCAGTTTGCCGGGGGCGGTGTACATGGTCGGAATGCCGCCCCCGCCCGCGCAGATGACGATGCTGTTTTTTTCCAGCAGCCACTTGATCGGGCGGATTTCAAAGATGCGTTTCGGTTTGGGGCTGGCGACCACGCGGCGGTATTTGTCGCCGTCCGGGGCGATGGCCCAGCCTTTTTCAGCGGCGAGTTTTTCCGCCTCGGCCTTGGTGTACACCGGGCCGATGGGTTTGGTGGGGTTCTGGAACGCCGGGTCATTGGCATCGACTTCGACTTGGGTCAGCAAGGTTGCGAAGGGCACTTCGAAGTCCAGCAGATTGCCGAGTTCCTGTTCGATGATGTAGCCGATCATGCCTTCGGTTTCGGCGCCGAGCACGTCCAGCGGATAAGGCGAAACCGAGGTGTACGCCGCCGCTTGCAGCGACAGCAGACCGACTTGCGGGCCATTGCCGTGGGCGATGACCAGTTGGTTGCCGGGATGGATCTTGGCGATCTGTTCGGTGGCGATCCGGATGTTGGCGCGCTGGTTGTCAGCGGTCATCGGTTCACCCCGGCGAAGCAGGGCGTTACCGCCCAGAGCTACGACGATACGCATGGTGCAAGTCCTTTTTGAGTAGGAGCTGCCGAAGGCTGCGATCTTTTGATCTTGCTATTGATCTTGCTATTGATCTTGCTATTGATCTTGCTATTGATCTTCAAAGATCAAAAGATCGCAGCCTTCGGCAGCTCCTACAGGTTAGTGGTGAATCGTTAGAGATCAGCCAATGTCGACACCAGAATCGCCTTGATCGTATGCATGCGGTTTTCCGCTTGCTCGAAGGCGATGCAGGCCGGCGACTCGAAGACGTCATCGGTTACTTCGATGCCGTTCTTCAGGTGCGGGTACTGCTCGGCAATCTGCTTGCCGACCTTGGTGTCGCTGTTGTGGAAGGCCGGCAGGCAGTGCATGAACTTGGTGCGCGGGTTGCCGGTGGCTTTCATCAGTTCGGCGTTGACCTGATACGGCAGCAGTTGCTGGATGCGCTCGGCCCAGGCTTCCACCGGTTCGCCCATCGAAACCCAAACGTCGGTGTGGATAAAGTCCACGCCTTTGACGGCGGCTTTCGGGTCGTCGGTGAGGGTGATCCGGGCACCGCTTTCTTCACCATATTTTTTGCAGCGAGCTACCAGATCGTCCGCCGGCCACAGCGCTTTTGGCGCGCAGATGCGCACGTCCATGCCGAGCTTGGCGCCGATCAACAACAGCGAATTGCCCATATTGTTACGGGCATCACCGAGGTAGGCGTAGCTGATTTCGTGGATCGGTTTGTCGGCGTGTTCACGCATGGTCAGCACGTCGGCGATCATTTGCGTCGGGTGATATTCATCGGTCAAACCGTTGAACACCGGCACGCCGGCAAACTTGGCCAACTCTTCGACGATTTCCTGTTTGAAGCCCCGATATTCAATCGCGTCGTACATGCGCCCCAATACGCGAGCGGTGTCCTTCATGCTTTCCTTGTGGCCGATCTGCGAGGAGTTCGGGTCGATGTAGGTGACGTTGGCACCCTGGTCATAGGCCGCGACTTCGAACGCACAGCGAGTGCGGGTCGAGGTCTTTTCGAAGATCAGCGCGATGTTGTTGCCTTTGAGGTGTTGCTGTTCGGTGCCGGTGTATTTGGCGCGCTTGAGGTCGCGCGACAGGTCGAGCAAATAGCGCAATTCGCGAGGGGTGTGGTGTTCCAGGCTCAGCAGATTGCGGTTATGGATATTGAACGCCATTTTGGATCTCCTAAGGTGTCGGTTATCCCCTCGGCCCGCACTCGGTAAGTGCGGGCCGAGGCTAATAGGTTAGTAGTCGATCGGATCGCGGATGATCGGGCAGGTCATGCAGTGGCCGCCGCCGCGCCCGCGTCCGAGTTCGCCGGCGCTGATGGTGATGACTTCCACCCCGGCCTTGCGCAGCAAAGTGTTGGTGTAGGTATTGCGGTCGTAGCCGATGACCACCCCCGGTTCCACGGCGACCACGTTATTGCCGTCGTCCCATTGCTCGCGCTCGGCGGCGAAGCTGTTGCCGCCGGTTTCGACGACGCGCAGGGCCTTGAGGTTGAGGGCCTGGGCCACGGTGTCGAGGAAGTTGGTTTCCTCGCGGCGGATGTCGATGCCGCCCGGTTTGCTTTCGTCGGGGCGCAGGGTGAAGGCGACGATCTGGTTCACCACTTCCGGGAAGATCGTCACCACGTCGCGGTCGCAGAAGCTGAACACGGTGTCCAGGTGCATCGCCGCGCGGGATTTCGGCAGGCCGGCAACGATGACTTTTTCCACGGCCTTGTTCTTGAACAGATTGACCGCCAGTTGGCCGATGGCCTGGCGCGACGAGCGCTCGCCCATGCCGATCAACACCACGCCGTTGCCGATCGGCATCACGTCACCGCCCTCAAGGGTGGAGTTGCCGTGGTCCTTGTCCGGGTCGCCGTACCAGATCTGGAAATCAGCGTTGGTGAACTCGGGGTGGAATTTGTAAATGGCGGTGGCGAGCAAGGTTTCCTGACGGCGTGCCGGCCAGTACATCGGGTTGAGCGTTACGCCACCGTAGATCCAGCAGGTGGTGTCGCGGGTGAATTGAGTGTTGGGCAGCGGCGGCAGGATGAAGCTGGTTTTGCCGAGAAAGTCGCGGAACATCTCGATTGACTTGCCACCGAAACTGCTCGGTAAATCGTCGCCGGAAACGCCGCCGATCAGGTACTCGGCGATATGCCGTGGTTCCAGGCTGCGCAACCACGAACTTGTTTCGTTGATCAGACCGAGGCCGACTGAGTCAGCAGTGATTTTGCGCTCCAGAATCCAGTCGAGCGCTTCGGGGATGGCGACGATGTCGGTCAGCAGGTTGTGCATTTCCAGCACATCGACGTTGCGCTCACGCATTTTGGTGACGAAGTCGAAATGGTCGCGCTTGGCCTGGGCCACCCACAGCACATCGTCGAAAAGCAATTCGTCGCAGTTGTTCGGGGTCAGCCTCTGATGGGCCAGGCCGGGGGAGCAAACCATGACTTTGCGCAGTTTGCCGGCTTCGGAGTGGACGCCGTACTTAACTTTTTCCGTGGTCATTTCAGTGATCCTCCAGATGACACAACAATCGAATTACAGGGTCAGGAAGCCGTCATAGAGACCGTAGGCCGCCACCAGCGCGCCCACGACCACCGCAGCGAAAATCAGCTTCTCGACGTTGGTGAAGACCGGTTTATTGATTTCCATCTTGGCCTTGGCGAACAAGATGGCGCCGGGGGCATAGAGCAGGGCCGAGAGCAGCAGATACTTGGTACCGCCGGCATACAGCAGCCAGATCGCGTAGATCAGGGCGATGGCGCCGATGATCAGATCCTTCTGCCGCTCGCCCGGCGCGCCTTCGTAGCTTTCGCCGCGCACTGCCAGCAGAAAGGCGTAGGCCGCCGACCACAGGTATGGCACCAGGATCATCGAGGTGGCGAGGTAGATCAGCGACAGATAGGTGCTGGCCGAAAACAGCGTGATGACCAGGAAAATCTGCACCATCGCGTTGGTCAGCCAGAGCGCATTGACCGGCACCTGATTGGCGTTTTCCTTGCGCAGGAAGGCCGGCATGGTGTGGTCCTTGGCGGCGGCGAACATGATCTCCGCGCACAGCAACACCCACGACAACAGCGCGCCGAGCAGTGAGATGACCAGGCCGACACTGATCAGCACCGCCCCCCACTGACCCACCACATGCTCCAGCACGGCGGCCATCGACGGGTTTTGCAGCTTGGCCAGTTCCGGTTGGGTCAGGATGCCCAGCGACAGTACGTTCACCAGCACCAGAATGAGCAGCACGGTGACAAAGCCGATCACCGTGGCTTTACCCACATCACTGCGTTTTTCCGCACGGGCCGAGAAAATGCTCGCGCCTTCGATGCCGATGAACACCCACACGGTGACCAGCATCATGTTGCGCACCTGGTTCATCACGCTGCCCAGGTCCGGGTTTTTCAGGCCCCAGATGTCGGCGGTGAAGATGTCCAGTTTGAAGGCGAACACGGCAATCAAGATGAACAGCACCAGCGGCACAATCTTCGCCACGGTGGTCACCAGGTTGATGAACGCGGCTTCCTTGATGCCGCGCAGCACCAGCAGGTGAACGGCCCAAAGCAGCACCGATGCACCAATCACCGCCGCCACCGTGTTGCCTTCACCGAAAATCGGGAAGAAGTAACCCAGGGTGCTGAACAGCAGCACGAAATAGCCGACGTTGCCCAGCCACGCGCTGATCCAGTAACCCCAGGCCGAAGAAAAACCCATGTAATCGCCGAAACCGGCCTTGGCGTAGGCGTAGACACCACCATCCAGGTCGGGCTTGCGGTTGGCGAGGGTCTGGAAGACAAAAGCGAGGGTGAGCATACCGACGGCGGTGATGGCCCAGCCAATCAGAATGGCGCCGACGTCAGCACTGGCGGCCATGTTCTGCGGCAAAGAAAAAATCCCTCCACCGATCATTGAACCGACAACCAGGGCAACCAGCGCACCCAGTCGAAGTTTTCCGGGAGCTTCAGACATTGCATGACTCCATTGCAGGTGAAGAGGGTTCACAGCGTAGTTCTGTTTACAACTCAATCAGCTGACTTGGATCAGTGCATGCACACATTCAAAAAAACGGTTTCCGGGCTGTTTGCAGGCACCAGTCGACTTCCTGAAAGGCCCGTCCTAGAGGCTTTCTGTTTTGATCTTGGAACACATCGTATTGCTTGGACTTATGACGCTAGTTCGTTTTCTTTGAGACGCAAATTTTCAGGGTGAATTTTCAGTAAGCAATTGTTGTATGAATCTTCATCTATAAAGCTATTGAGTATATGGAGGGCGGAAATTATCGAGCGTTAATAAAAAGACATAAATTGGCGTTATCTAATAAACGTAATTACGCTTTAGCCATTTAGTTAATCGGTAATAACAATCGGTGTTTGCCAAGCCATTGGAGGCGCAACAATGTCGCAAGCCCCGCACAAGCTTCGCCTGAGCGCGCTGATCGCCCTGGTCGTGGGTTCGATGATTGGCGGCGGGATCTTTTCCTTGCCGCAGAACATGGCGGCCAAGGCCGATGCCGGTGCGATTTTGATCGGCTGGGCGATCACGGCCGTGGGGATGCTGACCCTGGCTTTCGTGTTCCAGACCCTGGCCAATCGCAAACCGGAACTCGACTCGGGGGTGTACGCCTACGCCAAGGCCGGTTTCGGCGATTACATGGGGTTTTCCTCGGCGTGGGGTTACTGGATCAGCGCCTGGTTGGGCAACGTCGGCTACTTCGTGCTGCTGTTCAGCACCCTTGGCTTTTTCTTTCCGGTGTTTGGCGAGGGCAATACACCGATCGCCATCGCCTGCGCGTCGGTGCTGCTGTGGACGGTGCATTTCGTGGTGATGCGCGGGATCAAGGAGGCGGCGTTCATCAATCTGCTGACCACCGTGGCCAAGGTGGTACCGCTGATCATGTTCATCGTGATCGCTGCGGTGGCGTTCCAGGCCGACGTGTTTACCCGTGACATCTGGGGGCGCAGCAACCCGAGTTTCGGCAGCGTGATGGACCAGGTGCGCAACATGATGCTGGTCACGGTGTTCGTGTTCATCGGCATCGAGGGCGCCAGTGTCTATTCGGCGCGGGCGGAGAAACGTTCGGACGTCGGCCGGGCCACGGTCATCGGTTTTCTCGGGGTGCTGGCGCTGCTGGTGCTGGTCAACGTGCTGTCGCTGGGGATCATGAGCCAACCGGAACTGGCCACTTTGCAGAACCCGTCGCTGGCGTCGGTGCTGGAGCATATCGTCGGTCCGTGGGGCGCGCTGCTGATCAGTGTCGGCCTGGCGATTTCACTGTTGGGCGCCTTGCTCTCGTGGGCGTTGCTGTGTGCCGAAATCCTCTTTGCCACGGCCAAGGACAAAACCATGCCGGCGTTCCTGACCAAGGAGAATGCCAACCATGTGCCGATCAACGCGTTGTGGATGACCAACGTGATGATTCAGCTTTTCCTGCTGATCATCCTGTTCGCCGCCAGCACCTATACCAGCCTGATTTACCTCGCGTCGTCGATGATCCTCGTGCCGTATCTGTGGTCGGCGGCTTATGCGGTGTTGTTGAGTGGGCGCGGTGAAACCTATGAACACGCGTCCGCAGAACGGACCAAGGATCTGCTGATCGGTGGCGTCGCCCTGAGTTATGCGGTGTGGTTGTTGTACGCCGGCGGCTTGAAGTATCTGCTGCTTTCGGCGCTGCTCTATGCGCCGGGCGTGATCCTGTTCGCCAAGGCCCGGCATGAACAGGGCAAACCTGTCTTCACCGCCATCGAAAAGGGCATCTTTACCTGCGTCCTCAGTGGTGCCGGGTTGGCGGCTTACGGGCTGTACAGCGGGTTGCTCAGGCTATGAGGTTATTGCTGGGTTTCGAACCGCCCTATGACTGGCCGGCGATGCTGGGTTTTTTGTCGGCACGGGCGATTGTGGGACTGGAAACCGTGGCTGACGGCGTTTACTCGCGCAGCATTGGCCTGAACGGCGCTCACGGCACCCTGTCGATCCAGCCTGCGACAGCGGACTCACTGGAATTGACACTCGATTTTCCTGATCCGACGGCCGTGCCCGAGATCATCGCACGGGTACGGCGGATGTTTGATCTGGATGCCGAACTGGCCACGATTCATCGTCATCTGGCGGTTGATCCATTGCTTGCTCGCTTGATCGAAGAGCGTCCGGGGCTGCGCGTGCCGGGGACATGGGACGGTCTGGAGTTGGCGATTCGTGCGGTGTTGGGGCAGCAGATTACCGTCGGTGCGGCGATCAGACTGGCGGGCAAACTGTTGGCGCAATATGGCGCTCCTTTGGCTTCGCCACGGGATGGTTTGACCCATGTATTCCCTGAGGCCGCGTTTTTGGCGGTGGCGGATCTGGCCACGCTGGGGATGCCGAAAAGCCGTGGTCGAACCCTGTCTGGCGTGGCTCAAGCGCTACTGGATGATCCGTTGTTGTTTGAGCCCGGGCGTGAGGGCGGCGTGGCGCGATTGCTCGCGTTGCACGGGATTGGCGACTGGACGGCGCAGTACATTGCCCTGCGGCAACTGCGGGATATGGATGGGTTTCCGAACGGGGATGTGGGGTTGATCAACGCGCTGGCGGCGCTGGAAGCTGGGCCGGTGACGGCGAAGCAGTTGCTGGCGCGGGCTGAAGCGTGGCGGCCGCATCGTGGGTATGCGGCGCAGTTGCTTTGGACTTCTTTGAGTCGGGTGGATTGAGGCCTGATCCAGTTCCTGTGCTGTCTGTAATGGGGCCTTCGCGAGCAAGCCCGCTCCCACATTTGATCGAGGGCGTCCGGAAGGACTCGGTCCCCTAATGAAATGGCTACCCCCTCACACCCTGTGATCGCTCTCTAAGCTTTCACA
>NZ_JBSVXD010000222.1:0-8063 GCF_054070755.1 Pseudomonas sp. SDO5591_S426
AGCTCCTACAGGGAATCCTAGCGCTTTCAAGGATTGTGTATGAACAGCCTCCCCATCATCGACATCGCCCCGCTTTACAGCGACGACCAATCCGGCTGGCTCGCCGTGGCAAAAGAAATCGACCACGCCTGCCGCGAATGGGGTTTCTTCTATATCAAGGGCCACCCGATTTCCGCTGCGCGCATCGACGCGGTGCTCGACAACGCCAAGCGTTTCTTCGCTCAACCCGCCAACGAAAAACTCAAGATCGACATCACCCAGACCCGCCACCATCGCGGCTACGGCGCCATCGCCACCGAACAACTCGACCCGAGCAAACCCAGCGACCTCAAAGAAACCTTCGACATGGGTCTGCACCTGCCGGTCGAGCATCCGGACGTGCTGGCAGAGAAACCCTTGCGCGGCCCCAACCGACATCCATCACTGCCCGGATGGGAAGCGCTGATGGAGCAGCACTACGTCGACATGCAGGCACTCGCGCAAACACTGTTGCGGGCAATGACATTGGCGCTGGGCATCGAGCGCGACTTCTTTGATTCGCGCTTCAGCGAGCCGGTCAGCGTATTGCGGATGATCCATTACCCACCGCGCCACACCGCCAGTTCCGCGGAACAACAAGGTGCCGGCGCGCACACCGATTACGGTTGCATCACTTTGCTCTACCAGGATGCCGCCGGTGGCCTGCAAGTCAGGAACGTAAAAGGCGAATGGATCGATGCGCCGCCGATCGAGGGCACCTTCGTGGTCAACCTCGGCGACATGATGGCGCGCTGGAGCAACGACCGTTATCTGTCGACGCCGCACCGGGTGATCAGCCCGCTGGGTGTGGATCGCTATTCGATGCCGTTCTTCGCCGAACCGCATCCCGACACGCGCATTGAATGCCTGCCCGGATGCCAGGACGCACAGCACCCGGCGAAATATCCGACCACCACCTGCGCCGAATTCCTGCTCTCGCGCTTCGCTGATACCTATGCTTATCGACGGGAACAGGAAGCCGTGTAATGAACCGGCTGGTCAGGTTTTACCAATTGTTGCGGCTAGCATCTGTAGAATGGCGACCATTGCACCTGATGAGAAAAGAATTATGTACGACTGGCTGAATGCCCTGCCCAAGGCAGAACTGCACCTGCACCTGGAGGGTTCGCTGGAGCCCGAGTTGCTGTTCGCCCTGGCCGAACGCAACAAGATCGCCCTGCCGTGGAGCGACGTCGAAACCCTGCGCAAGGCCTACGCCTTCAACAACCTGCAAGAATTCCTCGACCTGTATTACCAGGGCGCCGACGTGCTGCGTACGTCCCAGGATTTCTACGACCTGACCTGGGCGTACTTGCTGCGCTGCAAAGCACAGAACGTGATTCACACTGAACCGTTCTTCGACCCGCAGACCCACACCGACCGTGGCATTCCGTTTGAAGTGGTGCTCAACGGCATCGCCGCAGCGTTGAAGGACGGCGAGCAACAGCTGGGCATCACCAGCGGTTTGATCCTGAGCTTCCTGCGTCACTTGAGCGAAGAACAAGCCGAAAAAACCCTCGACCAGGCTCTGCCGTTCCGCGATGCGTTTGTCGCCGTCGGTCTGGACAGTTCCGAGATGGGCCACCCGCCGAGCAAGTTCCAGCGCGTGTTCGACCGCGCCCGCCACGAAGGCTTCCTGACCGTCGCCCACGCCGGTGAAGAAGGCCCGCCCGAGTACATCTGGGAAGCCCTCGACCTGCTGAAAATCCAGCGCATCGACCATGGCGTGCGCGCCATCGAAGACGAGCGCCTGATGCAGCGGATCATCGACGAGCAGATCCCGCTGACCGTGTGCCCGCTGTCCAACACCAAGCTCTGCGTGTTCGATCACATGTCGCAGCACAACATTCTCGACATGCTCGAACGTGGCGTGAAAGTGACCGTGAACTCCGATGACCCGGCGTACTTCGGCGGTTATGTCACCGAGAACTTCCATGCGCTGTACACCGATCTGGGCATGACCCAGGATCAGGCCAAGCGCCTGGCGCAGAACAGCCTGGATGCGCGGTTGGTAAAACCTTAAAGCCAAATGCCCCTGTGGGAGCTGGCTTGCCAGCGATGGCGGAATGTCAGCCAGCTTGAAGCTGAAGCTGATGGCCTCATCGCTGGCAAGCCAGCTCCCACAGGTTTGGGGTTTAGTCGCAGGACGCTTCTAGAGCGCCATTTCCAGCTCGGTGTCCTTGGCGAATCGGTGGATTTCACGCTGCCCGGCAGCGGTGACCTGCAAGGCGCGCGAATCATTGGGCAAGCTCAACCAGCCCGATTGCATGAACAGCTGCAACAACGCCGCTCCCAGCGCCCCGCCCATGTGCGGGCGTCTTTCGCTCCAGTCAGGACAGGCACACGCAGACTTGCCATTACGATGGGCCAGTGCCTGGATGAATACACCACGCGCCGCCAACTCGGTGGAGCCCTTGAGTGTGATCGTGATCCGTTGATCAAACTGCTCAATCCAGCCGGCATCCAGCAAGCGCTGGTACAGATCCGCCGCCAATGTGCCACCCAAATGGTCGTCGCAAAGTCGCGCGCGCAACACCGACGAGCGTAGCGCCTGAGGTTTCGCCAAGGGCGGAGTGCGTTTGAAAATATCCGGGATGTCCTGGGGTGCGCTGGCCAGCGTGGCACTGGCCAGCGCTTCGATCGCGGCACCGATTTCGGGGGCGGCCAGGCGGAAGAAGCGTTTGCGTGCGCGGGTTTCGACTTTCAACAGACCTCCGGCAGACAAACGCCCCAGGTGGGCATTGGCCGAAGACGGTGACAGCCCGGCCAACAGGGCCAGTTCTTCGGCTTGGCGCGCCGAGCCGTCCATCAAGGCCCACATCATTGTGCTGCGCTTTGGGTCAGCCAGTAAGGTGGCTATCTGGCTGATGCAAGGTGCATGTTCCATGAATTCACTCCCTGTTGAATCGTTTCGTCTACTGCTCGGAGACATCTTGACCAGTAATGTGCCGTCGGCCAAGACGTGGAAACCGCCACAAACCAGGCAACACCTTCGCTCATACCCACCATCACCGGGCACCGGTTGCAGAGGTCTGGTGATGGGGCATGGGGCACAGCCGAATCGAGCATGGCTGCGCTATTGCGATGAACGCTGCGTACATGAGGCGAGCGCTAGTATAGGCGGGTTGAGCGCAGGTTCCTGCCCTCCGCAAACCGGTGAAGGTGATAGTTCCTGAGGGAAATTTCGCTTTTTGCCTGCGACTAATGATCAATTCCCGAGAACCCCGGAAAATGACCGCTCAACCGGGCGCAACGACTGGCAAGCATTTCCCGCAACAGGTTCACCGGCTTACTCAATTGTGCGCGATGGGCGCACAACAGATTCAGCGGTGCGCGCTCACAGAGCAGCTCCGGCATCAGTACCTTCAAGCGACCGGCGAACACATCGGCGGCCACATCGAGCCACGATTTGTAGGCAATCCCCGCTCCAGCCACCGCCCACAGGCGCACGACATCGGCATCGTCACTGAAACGGTCACCGCTGACGGTCAGGCCGACCTCGCGTTTGCCATCGTGAAAACTCCAGTGGTCGTGGACCCGACTGCCGAGCATGAACAGCAAGCAATTGTGCTGAGCCAACTGCTCCAGTTGCCGCGGCTCGCCATGCCGCGCCAGGTAACTTGGCGCTGCACACAGCACGCGGCGGTTTTGCGAGGCGATGGGCAGCGCCACCAGGCTGGAGTCTTCCGGCTCGCCGTAACGCAGGGCGATGTCCACCGGTTGGCGGAACAGATCGGCGATGCGGTCACCCAGCAACAAACGCACGGTGAGTTTCGGGTGTTCGCGCTGAAACTCGTCCAGCCAGGGCAGCAGCAGGTTGCGACCGAAGTCCGACGGCGCCGACAGTTGCAACACGCCGCTGACCTGATCCTGGCCACTGGCCAACAAACGCCGACCTTCATCGAGGTTGCTCAGGGCCGCCCGAGCATATTCGAGAAAGCCTTCACCTTCGGCGGTCAGGCGCAGGCTACGGGTCGAGCGGGCGAGCAGACGGGCACCGAGTTGCTGTTCGATGCGCTTCAACGCCGCGCTGGCCACCGCTGCCGACATGTCCATGCCCCGCGCAGCCGCCGACAGGCTACCGAGGTCCGCCGCCCGAACGAACAACTGCAAGTCATCGAAACGCAACATCCAAAGCCTCGATTATCAAAAAAATATTGAAAGAGACTGCTCTTTTAGCGGCTTTTATCTTCAGGAGAAATAGCCAATCATCTGCCCATCGAAATCAGCCCGTTCCCGGAGTCGCCGATGTCCCAGCCTTTTACCGCTATTGCCACCCTCATCGCCAAACCCGGCCAGCAGGACGCCCTTGAACAACATCTGCGGGCGCTGGTGGAACCGACTCGCGCCGAAGCCGGTTGCGGGCAATACGACCTGCATCAGGATCTGGCCAATCCGCTGGCCTTCTACATGATTGAACACTGGAGCAGCGACGAAGCCCTGCAAGCCCACGACGACAGTGCGCATATCCAGAACTTCCGCGCCAAGGCCCCTGACTTCCTCGAACACTTCGAGCTCAAGCGCCTGCGCACCCTCGCCTGATTTGTTCTTCTATCCAGTTAATTCGCGGAGTTATTGATGAAAGCCATTGCCTATTACGCGTCCCTGCCGATCAGCGACGAAAAATCCCTGCAAGACATCGAACTGCCGGAACCGGTCGCCGGGCCGCGCGACCTGTTGGTAGAGGTCAAAGCCATTTCGGTCAACCCGGTGGATACCAAGGTCCGCCAGAACGTCCAGCCTGAAGGTGGCGCCGCCAAAGTGCTGGGCTGGGACGTGGCCGGTGTGGTCAAGGCCGTCGGCAGTGAAGTGACCTTGTTCAAGGCTGGGGACAAAGTGTTCTACGCCGGCTCCATTGCCCGCGCTGGCGGCAACAGCGAATTGCATGTGGTGGATGAGCGGATCGTCGGCCATATGCCGAAAACCCTCAATTTCGCCGAAGCCGCGGCCCTGCCGCTGACTGCGATCACCGCATGGGAATTGCTCTTCGAACGCCTGCAAGTGCGCGAAGGTAAAACCGACGAAGGCCAGAGCCTGCTGATCGTCGGCGCGGCGGGCGGTGTCGGCTCGATCCTTACCCAATTGGCTAAACAACTCACCGGCCTCAAGGTGATCGGCACCGCTTCGCGTCCGCAAACCCAGAGCTGGGTGAAAGAGTTAGGTGCCGACCAGGTAATCGATCACAGCCAGCCACTGAGCGAAGAGCTCAAGCGCGCCGGCATCAATCAAGTGACCCACGTTGCCAGCCTGACCCAGACTGACCATCACCTGGATCAATTGGTCGAGGCGCTGGCGCCGCAGGGCAAACTGGCGCTGATCGACGACCCGAAATCCCTCGACGTAACCAAGCTCAAGCGCAAGAGCCTGTCACTGCACTGGGAGTTCATGTACACCCGCTCGCTGTTCGAAACCGCGGACATGATCGAGCAGCATAAATTGCTCAACCGCGTGGCGCAGCTGATTGATGCCGGGACGCTGAAAACCACGGTTGGCGAACACTTCGGCACCATTAATGCGGCGAATCTGCGTCGTGCTCATGCCCTGCTGGAAAGCGGCAAATCCAAGGGCAAGATTGTGCTGGAAGGGTTCTAAAGCCCTGAAAACAACGTCGCAGGCTGACCCAGAGCCTGCGATGTTTTTTGTTACAAACCGTCAGTCCGACAGTTGACCCTTGTCACAATAGCGATCGTATTCAGGTCTACAATCGAATTTCCTGCGAGGCACCCTTTTACGAAACATCTTTCACTAGACGTCTTTTACAAGAGGAGTTCAGCTATGAAGATCCTGATAAAAGAATTGGCAAAATCCCAGTGGCAGGTCCGCCTGGACCAGCATGCGGTAACCTTCCGCAGCGAAACCGAAGCCCGAAATTTCATGCGCACCCTAGAAGCACGCATTCAAGCCCCTCACCCAATCCCCGCCCTTCACGCGCAGCGCGCTGCCGGCTGAATCCCTCTCAAACCTGGGCTTGCGCCAGTGCCCGGGCATTTTGCAAACGACGGGTGAGCATCGCCACGCTCACCACCAGAATTCCGCACAGGCTGATGACCATGGCCATCGGCATGGCGCTGCCGTCGTGCAAAACACCCACCAGTGCGGCGGCACCGGCGGCGACGCTGAATTGCAGGCAACCGAGCATCGCCGAAGCGCTGCCGGCGCGAGCACCCTGGCCGTTCATCGCACACGCCGATGCGTTGGGAAGGATGCAACCGAGGCTGGCGATACAGATGAACAGTGGAATCAACAACGGCCACAGTTGTGCCGTATGCATTGCACTCACGGCAAGCAGAGCCAGGCCGGCACCCAGGTAAACCCAAACGGCGCGCGTCAACAGGAATGCCGGCCCACGCTTGGCCAGCAAACGTGCGTTGACCTGCGCCACCAGAATGAAGCCCGCCGCATTGGCACCGAAGAACCAGCCGAAATGCTCGGCCGGGATGCCATAAAGCTTGATGATGACGAACGGTGAACCGGCGATGTAGGAAAACATCCCGGCGATGGCGATACCGCCAGTCAGCGCGTGGCCGAGGTACACCGAATCTTTCAACAAACGTCCGTACTGACGCAGCGCCCCTGACATCGGTTGGCGTGGCAAATGAGCGGGCATGCTTTCCGGCAATCCGAGTGCGACGGCCAAACCGGCCAGTGCGCTGAAACCGGTCAGCACCAGAAAGATCGACTGCCAACCTGTGGTGTTGACCAACAGACCGCCGAGCATCGGCGCGAGGATCGGCGCCAGGCCCATCACCAGCATCAGTTGCGAAAAGACTTTTGCCGAGCCCACTGCATCGCATTTATCACTGACTACCGCCCGCGAGATCACCATCCCTGCGCAACCGCCCAGTGCCTGGACGAAGCGTGCGCCGATCAGCCATTCAAGGTTCGGCGCATAGGCGCACGCCAGCGAAGCGGCGGTGAACAGGCCAACGCCCATGAGCAATGGCAGGCGCCGCCCGAAACGATCCGCTACCGGCCCGTAAGCCAGCTGACCAATGGACAAGCCAAGGAAATACGCCGCCAGGGTCAGCTGGACATGCTTCTCATCAGTGCCGAAGGCAAGCGCCATGGCCGGGAACGCGGGCAGGTAGAAATCGATCGCCAGCGGACCGAATGCGCTCAAGGCGCCAAGAATCAGAATTGTGCGGAAGTTCATCAGGCATCCAGTGAGGCAGAGTTCGGCAGCCCGACAGTCTAGCCGCGCATGGACGCCTTGAACATTCCGATAGCTCGCTAACTATTAAAAAGATCAGGCTAATTTGATGCCGTAGCCTTCTTCACTGATCGCGTCGATCACCTGCTGCGCGGTGAGCGCGCTTTCGACACCGACCTCTTTCGCCGCCAGATCGACGCGCACGCTGGCTGCCGGGTCCTGAGCCTGAACAGCCTGAGTGATGGCCCTGACGCAGTGACCGCAGGACATACCTTCAACATTGAACACTTGCATGGAATGACTCCTTTGATGAGGCTCTTGAATGAGGCTGAGTACAGTCTTGAGCTTGCCACCATGGCAAGGTCAAGTTCTGCAGTGATCTGCCGGGCTGGCAATCGGCGCCGCGCTCGGCCAAGCTGCGTTCATCTATGACTCGACTCAGGAGATTCAGCCATGCGCTGGTCAGCTTTCAGCCTGTTTGGCTTCCTCAGCCTTTTCGCCGCCCTGCCTTCGGCCCATGCCGCCGGGGAGGACTATGGCGTGCTGATCATTTCCCGCGAGCGCCTGGAAGTCGCGACCAGCTGCGAAATCGGCGTGTATATCCAGGATCAATTGGCGGCTCGGCTGTTTCAAGAGCAAAGCACTTCCTTCAACCTGCCGCCGGGCAATGTGTCCCTGCGCCTCAAACTGCTGCCGGGTCAGGCACCGGGCTGCAACCCGGGCATGCTCGCGCCGGGTTCGCAGGACATCCAGCTCAGGGCCGGCGACGTGCTCAAGTACCGGATTGCGATGACGCAGGAAGGGATGTACCTGAAACGCGCAGGTCTCGGCTACTGAGTCGCTTGTGAAAAGATCGCAGCCTTCGGCAGCTCCTACAGGCGTACACATAATTTTG
>NZ_JBSVXD010000223.1:0-7983 GCF_054070755.1 Pseudomonas sp. SDO5591_S426
CGTAAGGGGCGAGACTTTTTGGTTCCTTTTGTGGCGTTTGACAAAAGGGACTCGCGGTAAGGGCGAAACCATAAGCCGCCGTCACCGCAGCAACGGATATGTACACAATCAACCAAGAACCTGGTCGGCCCAGAGGCCGCCAAGTCAAAACCCAACATCAAGCACAACGCTATCCAGATAAGTCCCCGCCGGCGGCGTCACCTGATCCGTATAAACCTTCGCGTTGTAATTAAAAACCTGACTCCCTGTACCCAACCCATTCCCAGGATTAACCTCGGCATCCGTACTCGCCCGCCGCGCACTCCCCACATTGCCCCAGCGAGTCACCCCGGCACTTTTGAAAATATCGTAAGCCAGATAATTCCCCCCAGACACCATCCGTCGCCGCCCACCAACACTGACCGCATTCTGCCCATCCCCCAACCCGACGGTATACGCACTGCCCTTGGTACACGCCAGATTGATGGTCTGCCCAGTGACCGGAGCAAACGCACTGACCACCGGCGCACTGCCAAACGCAATGTTCGGCGCAGTGATGGTGCAGTCATTCGCCACCGTCATATTCACCGTCAGCGTGGTGGTGCCGCTGCTGATATCGCGCCCCAGGCAAATGTCACCGATGCCAATACCGGAGCAGTAATTCCAGCTCCAGAAAATGCTCAGGGTTTCGCTGTAGACCCCGGCCGCGACATTGCTGCCAACGATCGTGCGCAGGTAAAGCGGCACGGTTTTCGGTACCGTGCCGTTGAGCAGACCCAAGGCATCGATGATGCCGTTGCGGGCAAAATCGTACGCCGTGCCACGGGTCAGCGGGTAACTGGTGCTGTTGTTGGCGTAAATCGTGTAGCCGATGACATCGCCGGTGGGTCCGCGCAAGCCGCTCTGGGTCGACGTGATCGTGGCATAAAAATGATCATTGGTCGTCAGCAACGACAGCAGCGAACCGGTACAACTCAAGCCACCGTTGAGCGTGGAACTGGGCTGCGACGTGGTACGCACGGCAATCGAACTCTGCGAACCGAATCCCGCCGGCGTAGTACTGACCACCGAGCACAAGGCCCACGCCGATCCCGGCAGCCATAGCGCCAGCAGCATCAGCCACTTCGCCATGTTCATTGACACACCAGCGGACCGATCAACGGGATCTGATCCTGGTTCATGTCGACCGCGAACTGTACCTGGCAGGTTTTGCCATCGGCCAGGGTTACCTGCAGATTGTTCTGCGGCTGCAGGTTTTCCAGGTACACCAAGCCGTCCCAACCGACCACGGTTTGCGTGCCGCTCTGTGTGTGCAAAACGCCGCTGCCCAAGGCCAATTCCTGCTGTTGTGCGTCCACCAGCACGATGCTCGCGGCGATCACCCGGCTCAGTGGAAACTCCAGCAAATAGCCACTGCCACGGCGGACCGCAATGCGTTGCTCGACGTTCGGGCTGCGCACGTTGGCCGGTAGATTCAGCGGATCGATTTCGTATTTGCCACGGTAATAGGCACTGCTCCACGGCACGAGCAAATGGCCGTTGCGATCGGTCTGGCCGACCTGCTGGTTTTCGTAGCGCACCGGGATATTGGCATAGCCATCGGTGCTGACCACCACGAAGGCATCGTCGATGCGGTTGGCGGCGAACACCTGGCGGTCCATCCACACCAGCGAACCGCTGGCATCGGCCCAACGCGTTTCGGCGTCGCTGGTGCCGTAGACACCGGCCTGCAATTGCACCGATTGCAGGCGCCAGGTCAGGTCGGCCTGCCGGTAATCCGCGCCGTCACCCTTGGCGTAACCGAGATTGAAACCCACCCCGCCCTCGGTCGGTACGGCTCGGCTGTAATTGACGCGTTGTTGGGTTTGCCCGGTCTTGCTGCGCTCGCTGCTGATGGCCAGGCTGCCGCGCAGGTCGAAGGGAATCACCAGTTGCGCCTGCACGGCCCAGTTGCTGTCGCCGATCTCGCGATTGGCCGACAGGTAAAAACTGCTGTTGCGCCACAGCGGTTTGCTCCACGTCAGGTTGAGCAGGCGCGTGCGCGAATCGTCCGCCGCGCGCACGTCAAAATACCCGGCGCCCAGGCTGCCCCAGGTATCGAGATTCACGCTCAGGGTCGCCTGTTCACTGCGCGTGCTGAGCGTGGTGTACGAGTTGTCGACAACCGTCAGGTCAGCGTATTGATCGCGCCGTTGCAGGCGCTGCCAGGAAAAACTGAAACGCTGGCTGCTGTACTGATAACCGAGGCTCATCTGCTGACCGCTTTCACCGTCGAAACGGCTTTGGCTGATGGCGCTGTTGAGTACGCCGAGATTGCCCAGGCGCACATTGCCGCCGACACCGCCGAGGGTCAGGGCGTCCGAGGCTTCGGCGTGGCTTTCCAGGGTGAAGTTGTCGCTCAGGCCATAACGCAGGCTGCCGGACGTCACGCCGGGGCCGTAACTGAAATCGCGCAGGCCGTAATCCTGGCGCAAGGTGCCAGCGGCCACCGAGAAGTCGCTCAAGCCTTTTTGCAGCAGGCTGCTGGTGACGTAGAACGGCACCGTGGTCGAGACCTGTCGACCCAATGCATCGGTGGTGACCACTACGGCTTCGCCGGCGCCGTTGATGAAGGGAATGTTGGTCAGCGTGTAGGGACCGGGTTGCAGATCGGCGCTGCTGGATTTATAGCCGTTGATGAACAGGTCCACCGACGACGGCACCGCCGCCTCCCCGGCAAACTGCGGCAAGGGATAGGTCACCAGGTCCGGGCGCACGCCGAAATCCCTGGAAAACTGCACCCCGCCCAGACGCACCGAATTGCTCCACGGCAAGGCACCGCTGACCAGATCACCGGCCTCGTAGGTCAGCAGCCGCTCATCATCGGAGTAACGCCAGGTAGTGTCGTAACGCAGGTAACCATTGCTCAGCGTACTGACTTCGTCACCGGACAGCGTGCGGCGATATTGCCCGGTATTGGACAGAGTGCCCCAGCTGTCGAACAGCCGCACTTCGTTCCATGCCGCGAGATATGTACCGGCATCATCGGTGTCATTGAGGTACAGGTCATAGTTGAACAACGCGCCAAAACTGCTCAGGGCCGGAGTGCGCGGGTAGACCTCGCGACGGCCGACAAACTGCTCGGGCAACCAGTCCGGCGGCACGTCCAACAGCAAACGCTGGCCGTTGCTGTCGTACTCGCTGTGCAGGCCCGGCAGGCTGTCGAGGCCGACTTCGGTGCCGATGTCTGCTGGCAGTTTCATACCGGTATCGCGCAATGCACTGGCCGGGAGGAAAAACTGCCCGTTGCGCTGCTCGACCGCCACGACTCGTCCGGTGTTCATCTGGTTGACCACCAGCTCCAGAAACAACTGCGCATCGGCCACAGCCTCCATGCCGCTGGGCGGAGGCGGCAGGTCGCCGGCCTCTGCGTGATGAACGATCGCCAGGCAACACACCCAACCCACGGCCCACAACGGACGCTGAACACTGCGAGCCCAACCCTGGTTCATTACTACTTTTTGTCCGTCATTGGACTGTTGACTCCTTTACCTCATCCGGCCTTCATCGCGCTGGCGCAATACTCTGCACCTGCGACGCGCCATTGACCCGCACCTGCAACGCCGGTTCGCCGGCAACCGGACCGGGCGCGGGCCAGCGCATGATGGCGCCGGGCAACACGTAGCCCAGCAGTCCTTCAACCAAGGGTTTGGTCTGGCTGCCCTGCTTGAGTGCCACATCGGTCAGCCGCGCGTGCACCGCGCCCTGGTTGCGCACTTCCACATAGGGCTTGCCGTCCACGGCCACCGTGCGCCAGGTCAGGTTCGGCAGGCCGATGCCTTTCGGATCGCGCTGGCGGGTGGTGTCTTCCTTGCTCCACAGGCCTGCGCCATAGGCGAACAACGGCACCGAGTAGCGCATCTGGAAACGAATCGCCGCCGCGGTTTTGCCGTCATCCGCCTGGGGTGGTTTCGCCGAGGGAATTTCATCGATGATGATCCGGTAGGCCAGCTCCTGACCCGGCGGAACATCCCGGGTTCGCGTCAGGCGCACCAGTTGCTTCTGGCCCGGCTCGATCTTCGCCACAGGCGGACTGCCGATCACGTCGCGCTGATTCTGGTATTGATCGCTGAAGCCGCTCTGGCTCCAGGCAAACACGCGGATCTGCAGATTGGCCGTCTCGCTGCCGCGATTTTCCAGCCACAAGGCGCTGGCCTGTTGATCGGCCTCCAGCACCGGATCGATCGGCCAGATCAGCACCGAACTGGCCGCCTGCACCTTGGCCACTCCCAGCAACAGCACCGCCGACAACGTGCATCGCATAACCGGTAACCACATACACCTGCTCCTTGTTCAAATCGCTCCGTTACCACGACAACTGCACTTGCAGCACATCGCTGTAGGTTCCTCCCGGCTGATTGCCCGGTAATTGCACCTGACCGTAAATCGGCAGGCTGATGTTGTTTGCGTCGCTGTACGCCACTGCCACGCTTTGGCCGATTCCCAAGACCTGGCTGAACGCCGCATCGCGAAACAACTGATACGCCACCCGGTTGCTGCCGGTGGTGAGCTGCATCTGTCGCCCGCCGTTGTTGTACTGACCACCATCGACGCTCATGTTCAGCGTCACCCCCGGCGTGCATTGCAACTTCACCCCGCCGGTCAACGCCACCTGAACCGGGCCGGTCGCCAGTGCCGAACGGCTGCCGAAATTCAGGCTGCCGTAATTGGAAACGCCGCCGACCACCAGGCAACCGGCGGTCACCGTGGCGCTGACCTGGAAGCTCTGGCTGGTCACCGCCGCCAGCGGCAACGGCACACTGCCTGCGCACAGCAGCAGAAACGCCGCACAAGCATGGCGGGCCATGGCGCTAGAACGTCAGTTCGACGGCGACGGTGTCGGTGTAAGTGCCGGCAGGCAAACCAGCCTTGCCCAGCGCCTGGCCGTAGATGTTCACGGTCTGCGCCACCCCGGTGCTGGGGGCGAGGTTGATCACGCCGTCAATCGCCAGCAACTGCGAGTGCCCGGCATCGGTGTACAAGTCATACGGCACGTAGTTGGCAACCCCGTCATACAGCGCACGAGTGCCGCCCGCCGATTGCCCGTCATGGGCGCCGGCACGGACTTTGACCGTCGGCGTGGTGCCGCTGGAGCAGAGAATCGACAGCGCCCCGCCGCCACCACCCAACACTTGGCCGCTGGCGGAGGTGAACAGGCTGTTGGCGGTGCCGAAATTCAGCGCGCCGAAGTTCAGGTTGGTGGAACCGCCGACACCGTTGACCTGACAACTGCTGGTCAGGATCAGGCTGGAAGTGATCTGGCCGGTGACCGTGGTGGCGGCCGTTGCGCTGGACGCCAGCGTCAGGCCAAGCAATGACAATCCGATCCTTGATGCAAACGTACGCATGGTGTCCGTCCTCTACGGGGTTACCAGTCGAGCGTCACCGTCAGGGTGTCGGTATAGACACCGGCCGGTAGCGCGCGGGTATTCGCCACCACCGAGCCGAATACCGGAATCGGTATCTGCGCCCCGCTGGTAACAGCGAAATTGTGTTGTTGGCCGATGCTGTAGCTGCGGTTGCCGGAAGCATCGAGGAACAATTGATAAGGGATGGTCTGGCTGCCATTGCTCAGGCGCCGGGTGGTGCCGTCGCCGTGAGTGCCGCCGTCGATGGTGACGGTGAAACCGGTGACCGAGGGGTTGCAGGCAACGTTCAGCTTGCCGCTGGCTTCGTCGCCGAGACTGGCTTTGATCGGGTTGTTCCAGGTCGGGCCTTGCTGGCCGAAATCGAGGGTGCCGAAGTCGGCGACCGGGCTGTCGGGGTTGGCCCCGTTAGTCACTTCGCAACCGGCGATGAGGGTCAGCCGCGCCTGAATCTGCCCGCTGATTGCAGCCTGCGCGACACCGCCCGTCAGTAGCAGTGCGCCTATGGCGATAACCCTGCAAAACTCGCTTGTCATCACACCAATCCCAATTCCTTCAGGATTAAACACACGGTCGTTCGCTCGCGAACGCCTCCTTCCCTGCACAATCGGGCTCCGCCAGATTGTTTGCTGCCAATCCACTCACCAGCTCACCGTCACCTTCACCAGATCCGAATAACGACCGACCCGCACAATGTCCGCCAAGGGTTCGATGCGCGCATACAAGGGTAAATCCACCGAGCCGCTGTCCGGCACGCGACCGCTCATCGGCACATCCACCGCCAGCGGAATACGCCGCGCCGGGTCTTGATACAGCCGATAGGGAATGGGTTTGCTGTGCTCGGCGTCGGCCGCCATGTAGCGCACGTCGCCGACGCCGCCGTGCAGGCCGCCATCCACGCGTAATTGATAAGGGGTATCGGGGTTGCATTCGAGCCGGGGCAAGCGCTCGTTCATCAGCGCGGCGCTCAATGGCCCGGCAGGATCATCCAGACGCGCGGTGCTGCCGAAGTCCAGCACGCCCAGTTGCTCGATTCCTGCGCTGCGTTGTTGCCCGACCAATTGGCAGCCGCGCTGCACATCGACCCGTACCTCCACCTGGAGTTCGGCGGCCGATACTGTCGCACTGAGCCCTGCGCCCAAGACTGCCAACACCACACGTCCATTCACGGCCCCATTCCTTTTGAGGGGTGTCTTGTAGAAGTCAGGTTAGCAATGCATCGGGAAATCGCCAGTCAGCTAACGATAATTGGATCCATGAAAAGCAGTGATTTTATAGTGCCACCACCGCCCAGAACCTCGACAGCTACGGGATATAAGCTGTACACACCGCAGTATTCCGTCCAATTACATCCGTATTCCATCGACACAACTGGAAGCACATTCATCGCTCTGGTTACACTACGCCGCCGCAGCTCGGGGAGCCTGCCTGAAGATCACGGGGTGACATCCAGTGGCCGTTCGACCGCCCAACCGTTCACGTCTCACACCACGCTGGCCGTCACTTCGCCGCCTGTTCGGCAAAGCCTCGGCCGCGCCTGCGACCGGTCGGCTCATCCACGACTACTTTCACCACAAGGCCCATGCCCAGGGCTACACCCTCAGTCACAGCCAGCAACGCGTGATCGACTGCATGGCGCAACACGCCACGACGTTGACGGGGGCTGCGGCGAAAACCCTGCCGGGGCTCTATCTGCATGGTGCCGTAGGCCGTGGCAAGAGCTGGCTGCTGGATGGGTTCTTCCAGGCTATTCCCTTGGCGGAAAAACAACGCCTGCACTTCCATGAATTTTTTGCCTGCCTGCACCAAGGGATGTTCCGCCATCGCGCTCAGCCGGATGCTCTGGCGACCACCCTCGATGAATTGCTGCGTGATTGCCGGGTGTTGTGTTTCGACGAGTTCCACGTCCATGACATCGGCGATGCGATGTTGATCACGCGGCTGTTCAAGGCATTGTTCCGCCGAGGCATCCTGCTGCTGGTCACTTCCAATTACCCACCGGAAGGCCTGCTGCCCAATCCGCTGTACCATGCGCGCTTCAAACCGGTGATCGACCTGATCAATGCGCGCATGCAGGTGATGGAAGTCGGCGGGCCGCACGACTACCGCAGTCAGGTCAGAACCCACGCGCAGCAATTGTTCACTCAAGGTAAGTACGTCTGGCCCGCCACGCAGGCGCAGCGTCAGGCCTCCAACCTGCCTGACGCCGATGCCGCCGCCATTGCCTTGCCGGTCGGTACGCGCCACTTGCCGGCGCGCTACTGTGAAGGGCGCACCATCGGTTTTACCTTCAGCGATTTGTGCGATCAGCCCACGGCGGTCATGGATTATCTGGAATTGTGCCGACGCTTCGATCACTGGATCATCGATGAACTGCCCAATCTGGCGGACTGTTCGATTGCCGCCCAGCAACGTTTCATCAATCTGGTGGACGTTCTGTACGATCAGGACAAGCACCTGATCCTGCTCGGCCAGCGCTCGTTGCGTGAAAGCCTGGACGGTGATGCGATTGACCTGGCGCGTACGCGCAGCCGGTTGGGGCAGTTGGTGGAGGTGCGGGAGACATAAATCAAAAGATCGCAGCCTGCGGCAGCTCCTA
>NZ_JBSVXD010000224.1:0-7876 GCF_054070755.1 Pseudomonas sp. SDO5591_S426
ACCGGAGCGAGGGCATGCCGAGCCACAGCGAGGCACCGAACGTCAGGGGCAAAGCCTTTTGGTTACTTTGGGGCTTTTCCAAAGTGACCCGCCGTAAGGGCGGAACCTTAAGCCGCCGTTACCGCAGCAACGGATATGTACACCAAAAAAACACAGCTCAACCCAACACAAAGCCATCGCGAGCAAGCTTGCTCCCACAAGCAACTGCTGTGTCCACGCAAACGCTATCTACCGCTCAATACTCCGATTCCACCGCGCATTCCACGCCGGGCGCTGTTCGTTGACCTGATCCCAATCCACCGCAATCGCCGTCTGAAGATACTGCTTCATCGCCTCAACCTGCCCACGGGTACGATCGGTCGTCGGGGTATTCGGGTTAGAAGGAATTTGGTCACCATCCTCAAGCGCGGCAGCCTGAGCCTCAGGCGTCAGCAGGAACGCCGCGAGTTTCTGCGCCAGTTCCGGTTGCGTGTTGTTGGCGATCGCACATTCGGCGACGTTGAGCACCACCGCGCCTTCCTTCGGCTGCGCGTACTCCACCGGCATGCCCTTGAGTTTCAGGGCGGTGACTTGGGTCGGCGTCAGCGGGAACAGCGCCGCTTCGTCGGTCTGGAGCATTTCGGATATTTTTGCCGAGCTCGGAATGTACTCCAGCACGTTGCGCCCGACGCTGTTCGGCCAGGCCTTGAACCCCGGCTCGACATCAGTTTCGCTGCCGCCCTGAATCCGGTTGAACATCAGGAAACCATGCAAGCCGAAGGTCGAGGAGGCCATCGACTGGAACACCAGTTTGTCTTTGAAGCGCGGGTCGGCCATGTCCATCCAAGAGGTCGGCGCGCTCCAGCCTTTTTCCTTGAACAGGCGCGTGTTGTACGCCAGCCCCGTGACGCCAAGGCTGACCGCCACGGCTTCTTCCTTGATCCGTCCCTTGGCCGGAATCTGTTCCAGCGTCGGGCTGTCCTGGAGTTTGTCGCACAGGCCCATGGCGATCGCGCGGTACATGATGCCGTCATCGAGGAACATCACGTGCATCTGCGGGTTGCCCTTGCTGGCCTGGACCTTGGCCAGGATGTCGGCGGAAGTGCCGGGCACGATCACCACTTTGACGTTGTTGGCCTTCTCGAACGCCGGCAGCACCTTGTCGGTGTAGAGCCGCTCCATGGTCCCGCCGTTCATGCCCAGGTAAAGCGTCGGTTCGGCGTGGGCCTGGGTGACGGTGAGCAGGGCGCTCATGCAGGACAAACCGAGCAGAGCAGTGCGTTTGAAGTTTTTCATTGGCGCGACCTTCCTCTATCAAGCTACGGAAATGGAGTGAAACCGGGTGATGGAAAACGCATCCAGCGACGTCTTTGACGCGCCGCTACAGATGATTTCGGTGAGCGCCTGGCCCACCGCCGGGCCGATCTGGAAACCGGCGCCGGCAAACCCGAACGCATGCAACAGACCTGGCTGGGTACGGCTGTGACCAATCACCGGTTGGCGATCGGGCAAGTAACCTTCGGTGCCGCTCCATGTGCGAATCGCCTGGGCACCTTCAAGAAACGGGTAGAGCTCGACGGCCTGGCGGAGGATTTCCAGCACCGCGCCTTGGCCGGGGCGCGCGCGGGCGTCGTCGAGGGCAAAGCCCTGGCCACCGCCCAACACGCAATTGCCCCGCGCCACCTGACGCGCATAAATGCCGCCACCCTCGACGCCGGTGCTGGCGCTCATCACCAGCGGCAACGGCTCGGTCACCAGCATCGCCGGGTGCCCGGAATGCATCGGCACCGGCTCGCCGAATTGCGCGGCGAGGCTGCCAGCCCAGGCGCCGGCGCAGTTCAACAGCCACGGCGCGTGCAACTCCAGACCGGTTTGCGTGCGTATGCGGAAGCGCTGACCGTCATGTTCAACGGCGTTCACCGCGCATTGTTCATGCACCTGCGCACCGTGACGCTGCGCCGCCCGGGCGAATGCCGGGGACACCAGCCGTGGGTTGGCGTGGCCGTCATCCGGGCAATACGACGCGCCCACCGCCACCTCGCCGACCCATGGAAAACGCGCACGCAATTGAGCGCGGTCGAGCACTTGCAGATCGAGGCCGAAACCCTGGCTGCTGTCGGCATAGTCTTGCAGGGCGTGCAGATCGTTGAGGCTGCGGGCGAGTTTCAGGTGTCCGCTGCGCTGATATTCACCGTCGATGCCGATCAACTGTGGCAGTTGCGCCCAGATCGCATGCGCCCGTTGCGACAGTGGCAGTTGCGACAGCGGGCGGCCCTGTCGGCGCACGCCGCCGTAGTTCACACCGCTGGAATGCGAGCCGCAAAAATCCCGTTCCAGCAACGCCACGCGGCGACCGGCCTTGCCGAGAAACAGCGCTGCGGAGGCGCCGACGATACCGCCGCCAATGATCACTGCGTCGACGTCGATCATGCTTCGATCTCCAGGCCAAATGGCAACGGCTTGATCGGTGCCTGCGCCCGCAGCCGACCGATTTCGGAAACCGGGCGCTGGCTTTCGCGGGCAATGATTTCCGCCGCAGCGGTACCACACATGCGGCCCTGACAGCGGCCCATGCCGACCCGGCAGTGCGCCTTGACCCGATTGATTTCCCAGTGGCCTTCGCGCACGACTTGGCGAATGTCACCGGCACACACTTCTTCGCAGCGGCAGACCGTCACGTCATCAGCGACGTCGGCGGCCCAGTTGTCGGGAAAGGCAAAAGCACGCTCCAGACCCTGACGAAAATCGCCGATGCGTTGCAGTGCCTGCTCCAGTTGCGCGGGGCGTTGCGGCGGGATCAGGTAGCCGATGTCTTCGAGCAACGCCAATGCGGCTCGCTCGCCAGTCATTTCCGCAGCGTCTGCGCCCATGATCCCGGCGCCATCACCAGCCAGGTAGACCTCGGCGACACTGCTGCGTCCGGCGCTGTCACGAGTTGGCAGCCACGCGCGATTGAGCGGGTTCCAGGCGAACTCACAACCCAGCAAGTCGGCGAGCTGGGTTTCGCTGCGCAGGCCGTGGGCGAAAGCGACGGCGTCGCAGTCCAGCTGATGTTGGCCGTTAGAGTCGGACCATTTCAGCGACTGCACGCGCTGTTCACCGTCGATGCGATTCAGCGTTGCGCCCTGATGCACCGCGATGCCGTGGGCGGTCAGCCAGCCTCGGTAATAAATGCCTTTGGCCAGCGTGGCCGGTTGCGCCAGCAGGCCGGGCAGGGCGCGGGCCTGAGCGCTGAACGGCGAGCTGTCGAGCACGGCGGTAACCTTCGCGCCGGCCTTGGCGTATTGATAGGCGACCAGGTACAGCAGCGGTCCACTGCCGGCAAACACCACGCGCTCGCCGATGGCGCAGCCCTGGAATTTCAAGGCGATCTGTGCGGCGCCGAGGCTGTAGACGCCGGGCAGGGTCCAGCCCGGCACCGGGAGAATCCGGTCGGTGGCGCCGGTGGCGACGATCACTTTGGAAAACGCCAGTCGCCCGGCCCGGCCATCCTGCAACGTGTCGAGTGCGTCGTCCTCGGCGTTCCAGACCAGCGTTTCCGGGCGGTAATCCAGTTGCTCGCGCAGGATGTCGATTGTCTGGTGCAGCGCATTGGCCTTGCGCGCTTCGAAGCCATACAGCTTGACCGGCGAACGCTTGAAGTTGGCCGGCTGACGCCGATAAATCTGCCCGCCACCGCGTGCCGCTTCATCCAGCAGAACCGGGTGTACACCGTGTTCGACCAACGTTTGTGCCGCGCGAATCCCGGCCGGCCCGGCACCGATGATGACGACGGGTTTCATAACGATCGCCCCGGTTCGCGACTGATTTGATGCCCGGCTTCGAGCAGGGTCGAGCAAGCGCGCACCCGGCGGCCATCGCCCAGGCGCACCCAGCAATCCTGGCAGGCGCCCATCAGGCAGAAACCGGCGCGGGGTTCGGCGCTGAAGTCGCTGCCGCGCAGGTGTTCGCCGCAGGTCAGCACCGCCGTCAGCACGGTGTCACCGAGCAGGGCGCTGGCCGGTTGGCCGTCGAGGGTAAAGTCCAGGGCCGGGCGGTCGCCTTCGGCCAGTCGTTTCAGCAGCGCCATGGCGTCCTCATTGTTTCCCTACCAGAACCCGATCCAGGCCATAGACCCGATCAAGCAGAATCATGGTCACTGCGGTCAGCGCAATCACCAGTGCCGACACCGCCGCCATCATCGGATCGATGGATTCAGTGGCGTACACGTACATGCGCACCGGCAGGGTTTGCGTGGCCGGCGAGGTGACGAAGATCGACAGCGTGACCTCGTCGAAACTGTTGATGAACGCCAGCAACCAACCGCCAGCGACACCCGGCAGAATCATCGGCAAAGTGATCTGCCGGAACAGCGTGAAACGCCCGGCACCCAACGATTGCGCCGCGTGTTCGGCACTGCGGTCCAGGCCGATGGCCGAAGCCAACACCAGCCGCAGCACATACGGCGTGATCACCAGCACATGGGCGAAGATCAGCCACGCGAAGCTGCCGTTGACCCCCATCAGCGCAAACAGACGCAGCAGCGCCACACCCAGCACCAGGTGCGGAATGATGATCGGTGACAGAAACAGCCCGTTGAGAAAGTCCCGGCCGGGAAATTCGAAACGAGTGATCGCCAGCGCGGCGGGTACGGCGATCAGGGTCGCCAGCGAGGCGGCACTGAACGCGAGGATCAGGCTGTTGTAGAACGCATCGACAAAGTCCGCGCGCTCGAACACCGCACGGAACCAGCGCAGGGAAAAATCCGTGGTCGGCAGGCTCAGGGTGTTCTCCGGGGTGAAGGCCACCAGGCACACCACCACCAGCGGCGCGAGCATGAACAGCACCACCAGGGTATGAAACAACAGGGCGAAAGGACCGTTCCTGGACATGGCGAGTTATCCCAATGACTTCTTGTAGCGGCCTTCGATCATGCGGTTCCACGACAGCATGATCAGCAGGTTGATGAGCAGCAGGGCCACGGCGATGGCCGCGCCCATGGGCCAGTTGAGCTCCGACAGGTACTGGTCGTAGATCAGCGTGGCGACCATCTTCAGGCGGCGTCCGCCAAGCAGCCCGGGAATCGCGAAAGAGCTGGCGGCGAGGCCGAACACGATCAGCGTTCCGGACAAAATGCCGGGCATCACTTGCGGCAGCACCACCTGACGAATCACCGTGAACTGACTGGCGCCCAGCGACAGCGCGGCTTGTTCGGCGGCGGGGTCCAGCTTCTGCAACGAGGTCCAGACCGGAATGATCATGAACGGCAGCATCACGTGAACCAGTGCAATCACCACCGCAAACGGCGTGTAGAGCAGCTTCACCGGCGAGCCGCCGAATGCTTGCAACGTCTGATTGACCAGGCCATCGGCGCCGAGCAACAAGCTCCAGCCGAACGCGCGCACCACCACGGAAATCAGCAGCGGCGTGAGGATCAGGATCAGGAAAATCGAACGCCACGGCGTGCCCATGCGGCTGAGGATGTAGGCCTCAGGGACGCCGATCAGCACGCAGAGCAGAGTGGTCAGCGCGCTGATCCACAGGGTCCGCAGAAAGATTTCATAGAAGTACGGATCGCCCAGCAGGCTGCTGTAGTGCTCGACGGTGAAGGCGTCGCCGTCGATCCCCGAGCTGTAGTCGAAGACGTTGAACGACAGCACCAACGTCAAGGCCAGCGGGATGACCAGCAGCGCGAGGTACAAGGCCAGGGCCGGTGCCGACAGCCAGTAACCCTGGCGCCCCTGGCGGATGGCGGCGAGCGTACTCATGCCGTCACCTCGTCGACACTCAGCACGCGCAACAGCGCTGCGTCCCAATCGAGGCCGACGGCGGTGCCTTCGCTCAGCGGCGCCGAGCCGTCGTTGCGGCGCACTACGCACAGCTCACCGAGGTTGGTTGAAACGCCGTACAGCCATTGGCTGCCGAGAAAGAAACGGCTGGCAATCTTGCCTTGCAAGCGGCCATGTCCGGCGTCGCGCAAGTCGATTTTTTCCGGGCGCAGGCTGAGGGTCAGGTCACCGTCGCCACGACTGCACACCTGAACCACGCCGGCCGTGTCGCGCTCACCGGGCAACAGATTGGCCTTGCCGACGAAGCCGGAAATGAACTCGGTGCGCGGGTGTTCGTAGAGCGTGTAGGGCGCGTCGATCTGGGTGATGCGCCCGGCCTGCATCACCACCACGCGGTCACTGATCGACAGCGCTTCGGACTGGTCGTGGGTGACCATCAGCGTGGTGATGCCGACTTCGCGCTGGATGCGGCGGATCTCGAACTGCATCTCTTCGCGCAGGTTGGCGTCGAGGTTGGACAACGGCTCATCGAGCAGCAGCACCGGCGGCTGGATCACCAGCGCCCGGGCCAGGGCGACACGCTGGCGCTGGCCGCCGGACAGTTCCCGTGGGTAACGCTCGGCGTGCTGATTGAGGCGCACCAGTTTCAGCACCCGATCGACCCGCTGCTGAATCTCGGCGTTGGGTACTTTGCGCATGCGCAGGCCGAAGGCGACGTTGTCCTTGACGGTCATGTGCGGGAACAACGCGTAACTCTGGAACACCACGCCCAGGCCACGGCTGGCGGGTTTGGCGTGGGTGATGTCGCGCCCGTCGAGCACGATGCGCCCACTGGTGACTTCGACGAAGCCGGCGATCATTTGCAGGGTGGTGGTTTTGCCGCACCCGGAAGGGCCGAGCAGGGAGACGAATTCGCCTTTCTCGACTGAGAGGTTGGTGGCGACCACAGCGTCGATTTCACCGTAGCGTTTGCCGAGTTTTTCAAGTTGCACAAAAGCCATGCCTGCGCCTCCACCTGAGATTGTTATGCGTCGCCCGAGGGCGCGCTTTTTTGTATGGGCAGATACGAAAAGTTGTTGCGGGGTGCGATGGCGCTCGACTTCAGTCGGCTGCCGTTGTTGTTCGAATCACCCCGTCTGGACGCAGATTAGGACGAAGACTAGGATGGGCTCAATGGCCTATTTCACTGAGGCGATGACTATTTTCAGTTTTATTCGATCAGTAAATTAATTGTCGAGAAATGACATGTCAGATTCCATTGAGCGGAATGAAAGCAAAAATGAAGTCGGAGTCGGGGCCGTCTCCAGACTGTTTGCGGTGCTGCGTGCGTTGGGCGATACGGTCGAGGGCGGGGAGCGTGTAACGCAACTGGCGCAACACATCGGTTTGTCGCAACCGACCACCCACCGTTTGCTGCGCAGCCTGATGGACGAGGGCATGGTCGAGCAGGATGCGCGCAGCAAACGCTATCGACTGAGCCTGGATTTTTTCGCCCTGGCCGCCCGAGCGGGCAACAGCGGCAACCTGCGCGAACTGGTGCGTCCGGCGTTGCTGCGGCTGTCGGCGTCGCTGGGTGATTCGTTGTTCTTGCTGGCGCGTTGCGGCTTTGATGCGATCTGTCTGGATCGCAGTGAAGGGCCGTTTCCGATTCGCACCTTTACCGGGGATATCGGCGGGCGCGTGGCGTTGGGCGTGGGGCAGGGCAGCCTGGCGATCCTGGCGTTTCTGCCGGAAGAAGAGCGCGACACGGTGATCCATTACAACCTGCCACGGTTGAAGGATTTCCATCTGTACGACGAAGTGTTCCTGCGTTCGGAAGTCGAGAACGTGCGCAAACTTGGTTACGCCGGGCGCAACACCGGCGTGTTGCAGGGCATGGCCGGGGTTGCGGTGCCGATTCTCGATCGTGAGGGGCGGGCGGTGGCGGCGTTGAGTGTGGCGACGGTGAGTGATCGCCTCGGGCCGGATCGCTTGCCGACGGTGGTGGACATGCTCAAGCGCGAAGCGGCGCTGATCGGGCCGCGGATCAATCCGTTCGATCCGTTGCTGCGCAGGCCTTCGCAGGTGTTTGGGCAGGGGTGAAAAGATCGCAGCCTGCGGCAGCTCCTACAGGGAAATGAATTCCAATG
>NZ_JBSVXD010000225.1:0-7848 GCF_054070755.1 Pseudomonas sp. SDO5591_S426
TACATTAGCGTTGGTTCAACGCAACGCCTGCCCCCGCGTCTCCGGCATCCGCAGATAAACCACCAGGCTGATCGCACTGATCACCGCCAGGTAAATCCAGAACAACCCGCCATAGCCCCAACCCGCCATCGACGCCATCAGGTACGGCGCAGTACCGCCGAACAGGGTCACCGACAAGGCGTACGGCAAGGCGATGCCCGTCACGCGCACTTCAGCCGGGAATTGCTCGGCCATGGTCACCGCCGACGCCGCGCCGAAACCGGTCATGATCACCATCGACACGGTCTGGATCAGGGTCACTTCCAGCAGGCTGATGCCGGTATGCAACAGCCCGAAACTCGGCCAGGCCCAGAGAATCGAGGCGATGGCGAAAGCGATCAACACTGGACGGCGCCCTACCCGATCCGCCAGTTTGCCGGCGAACGGCAGCAACACCAGCGATACGCCGACGGAAATCACCCCGGCCAGCAACGTATCGCGGATCGACATGCCGGTGATCAAGTGCACCTGATTCGGATAGCTGACCATCCACACGTAGTTGAGCAGGTTGCCAGCCATGGCGATGCCGATCACGCGCATGGCGTCGCGGCGATGGCTGAACAGCAGTTCGCGGATCGGGCGTTTTTTCGCCTGGCTGGCGATCTTCGATTTGAAGATCTCGGTTTCGCGTACCGACAAGCGAATCCACAAGGTAATCAGGCCCATCAACGCGGCAATCACAAACGCCACGCGCCAGCCCCAATCGTAGAGCGCGGTGTCGCTGCCCATCGACGCGAGCGCAAAGCCGAGCAGGAACGACACCAGCGTTCCGGCGTTGATGGCGAACCATTGCCATGACCCGGCGAATGCCCGGCGATGCGCAGGCGCCGACTCGATCAAGAACGCCGAAGCAGACCCGAATTCACCGCCCGCAGAGAAGCCCTGCACCAGTCGCGCAATCACCAGAATGATCGGCGCGGCGATGCCGATGCTTTCATAGTTGGGGCAGATGCCGATCACCAGCGAAGCCACCGACATCAGCAGGATCGACAGCGTCAGGCCTTTTTTACGGCCGTAGCGGTCCGCCAGTTGACCCAGCACCGCGCCGCCGATGGGGCGCATGATGAAGCCGACCGCAAACACCGCCAGTACCGAGAGCAAAGCGGTTACGCCGTCACCGGCGGGAAAAAACTGCTTGGCAAGAATCGAAGAGAACGTCGCGTAGATCACCCAGTCGGTGTATTCGACGATGGTGCCGAGGGTGGCGGCGACAATCGCTTTTTTCTCGGCACTGTTGAGTTGGCGACCCTCGGATTGCAGGCTCGCCGTGGCAGTGGATGACGGCGACAGTACGCCGTCCACAGTGTTGTGGTTGCTCATTTTCAAGACTCCCGTGGGCGCTATTATTGTTGACCTTGGACGCGGCCTCAGCGTTGTTACGGGAGAAATATCCGGCGTTGCCAGCTTTTCGTGTAGCGAGTTTTCCGGACGGTTCGATTGACTAAATATCAATCCATTGCCTTGAGGTTTTCTCAAGCCACGGGGCTTTAAAACTCGGTTGAAGGGTGAGCGGTGAGCAGCGGTAATGGCAGGCAATCATGGGGCTGCCCACGACCGTCCCCATGCCGTGCATCGATACGACTGCTTCGATAAAAAGAACTCTGTGAGGAGAACCGGCAATGTTTGATAGAACCAACAGCTTCATCGGCGGGCGCATTTCCCCGCCGCTGAACGGTGAATATGTCGACAAGATCGACCCGCGCACCGGCGAAAAACTCAACGAAGTGGCCAGCAGCGGCCCCGCCGACGTGGCCATCGCCATCGACTCCGCCGCCGCAGCATTGCAAGCCTGGCGCGACATGCGCCCGGCCGAGCGCGGGCGCATCCTCAACGATTTCGGGCGTTTGATCCGCGCCAGCGAAAGCACCCTCGGCGCCCTTGAGCGTGCCGAAACCGGCAAGCCTGGCCGGGAAATGGCGCAACTGATGGACCTGACCGCGCAGTACTTCGAGTTCTACGGCGGCATCGTCAATGTCATGGACGGCGAAGTGATCAACCAGGGCCCGAACTACCACGTCTACACCCGCCGCGATCCGTTCGGGGTAATCGGCGTGATCCTGCCGTGGAACGCCCCGCTGCATCAGGCCGCCCGCGCCATCGCCCCGGCCCTGGCCACCGGCAACACCGTGGTGGCCAAGCCGTCCGAGCACACCTCGGCATCGCTGGTGGAACTGGCGCGCATGGCAATCGAGGCCGGGGTGCCGCCGGGCGTGTTCAACGTGATCGTCGGCAAGGGCAGCGTGATCGGCCCGGCCATGGCGCACAACCCGCACATCCGTAAAATCTCCTTCACCGGCGGCATTCGCGCCGGCCAGGAACTGGGGCACATCGCCGCCGACCGCATACTGCCGCTGACCCTGGAACTGGGCGGTAAATCCGCCAACATCGTCTTCGACGACGCCGACCTCGACGCCGCCGCCAAAGGCTCGACCCTGGCCTTCACCTGGAACAGCGGCCAATGGTGCGCCGCCGGTACACGCTTGCTGGTGCAGGAATCGATCTACGACCGCTTCGTCGACAAACTGGTGGCCGAAGTCGGCAACCTGCGCGTCGGCCCGCAGGATGACGCCACCTCAGGCCCCATCACCACCCACGCGCAATTCGAGAAAATCCAGAGCTACTTCGCCATCGCCGAACGCGAAGGCCTGACCCCGGCCATCGGCGGCAAAGTCGCGAGCCACAAAGGCTTCGAAAACGGCTGGTACATCGAACCGACCGTCTACACCGGCGTGACCAACGACATGACCCTGGCCCGCGAAGAAATCTTCGGCCCGATCGTCTGCGTGATCCCGTTCAAGGACGAAGCCGATGCGCTGCGTATCGCCAACGACAGCGAGTTTGGTTTGGGCGCCGGGATCTGGAGCCAGAACATCGGCCGCGTGCATCGGGTTGCCGCGCAGCTTGAAGCTGGGCGGATTGTGGTCAACGAATACAGCGGCGGCTTCGTGCAAACGCCGTGTGGCGGGTTCAAGCAGAGTGGTTATGGACGTGAGCAAGGGGTGGATGCGTTGTCGCATTACACGCAGTTGAAGTCGGTGATTATTCGGCTTTGACGTAATTTTCCGATCAGCCAAGGGCGCAGCGATTGCCGCGCCCTTTTTGCATCAAAAAATCCCCTGTAGGAGCGAGCTTGCTCGCGATGGAGTGTCAGCTACATAAATGTCGACTGATACACCATCGCGAGCAGGCTCGCTCCTACAGGGGATTTGCCGTAACGACCGACGCAGCGCAAAACTATCAGTTCTGATAGTACCCAACATAGGCATAGCTATGGATACTTGAGCCTCCGAGCCCTTGAAAGCCAAGAGCCACCAAATGCCTTCCCATCAGAAAACCCTGCTTTGCCAGTATCGCTACGACCCTCTTGATCGCCTGGTCTATCAGAGCAAACAGGACTCGCCCGCGCATCAGCGCTTTTACTGCAAAAACCGTTTGGCTAGCGAGATACAGGGCGCAATGCGGTATTCGATCATTCAGCACAATGACCTGTTACTGGCACAGCTTCAGCACCAAGGTGAAGCATTTGAATCCATGTTGCTCGCCAGCGACGTGCAGCGCTCTGTTTTGCAGATACTCAAAGCTAACCATCAACGACAATCTTTTGCCTATTCACCCTATGGCCATCATCCTGCCGAAAATGGCCTGACCAGTTTGCTGGGCTTTAATGGCGAACGGCCCGATCCTGTGACCGGGCATTACTTGTTAGGGATTGGTTATAGGGCGTTTAATCCAGTGTTGATGCGATTTCACAGCCCGGACAATTTGAGTCCATTTGGGCAGGGAGGGTTGAATCCATACGCATATTGTCTGGGGGATCCGGTGAATCAAAGAGACCCGACAGGGCGGGCCATTTCAATCCACTGGGCAATTTTGAGGGATAACCTTAAACACATCGTCAGCCAGCCCCGACCAATCCCTCGGACAGGGACGAACGGAACGATGCTGCTAGGCGCTGCCCCACCTTCTAGCCGTCCCACGGCGAGGGTCAAGCACATGCAAGCTCCCTCTCCAGCACCACGCGAACCCGCATCTGCGAACGTAGTGTCCTCCCATCAGCGAGCCCCAAACACACGTGGCAATGAATATTCACGCATTATCCAGGCTACGCCTCATTCGTCGGATGCACTTGCGCAAATGAATCCTGCAATGAGAGTTGCAATGCGCAACGCTGTCGAGTCGCCACGCACCGCAGTTGTTCTTCCGACACCGATTGAAGATGCCGCTCGTTTAACGGAGATAAATGATTACACCAATATGAGGGGCATAGGGATCACAAGTTTTCCAAGAGCAACTCAACTGGCTGATCAAAATAGACGTGCCTTCGATATTCGAAGACGTAACGACCAGCGCATGGAGGCAAATCCGTTGCGAGGAAACGAGGCTTACCACAGCCCCAACGAGTAACTGACAATCAACCGATTCTCATCAATATCACTGGAAAAGTTGCTCCGCGCACTGGCGTTTTTCCACTTCAGCCCAAGGTTCTTCAACGGCCCGCTCTGGATCACATAACCCAGCTCTGAATCCCGCTCCCATTCCTTCCCGGCATCTGCGCGGCTGCGCACCGTGACGTCATCCCCCGACAGATAACGGGTCATGAACGTCAAACCGGGAACACCCAGCGCCGCAAAATTGTAGTCATACCGCGCCTGCCACGAACGCTCGTCCTGGTTACCGAAATCGTTGATCTGCACCAGATTCACCAGATAGCCGTCGGTGCCGTTGATGTTGGCGAAACCGGTGTCGCCGCTCATGCGTTGATAGCCCAATCCAAGCCCATGACCGTTGGCGCTGTAGGTGAACATTGCACCGATGGCCGAGTTGTCGACGTTGCTGCCGCCGTCGTCGAGGCTGCGCGACCAGCGCAGATCGGAACTCAATGTCTGCCCTTCGCTGATCGTCCATTTATGGTTGAGGGTCAGGAAGTGCTGGCGGTAGATGCCCTCCAGTTCGCCATAGTGATAGGCCGTGCTCAGTGATGGCGACCAGCGCCACGTCGCGCCGCCGAAGTCGAAGCGGTCGCTGGTGGCGTGACGGCCGAGGCGGATGTTGCGCGCCACGCCGTTGTAGACGCTCATGTCTTCGTTGTCGGATGAGTTGCGCAGTTTGGTCTGGTCCAGCCGACCGAGGTCCAGGGACAGGTTGTCGATATCGGCACTGTTGAGCCACGCGCCGCGAAAGGTTTGCGGCAGCAGGCGTGAATCGTTGTACATCACCACCGGCATTTTCGGCAGCAAGGTGCCGACCTTGAGCGTGCTTTTGGCCATGCGCAGTTTGCCAGTGACGCCGAGTGCGCCGTAATCGTTCTCGGCCCGCCCACCCGGCCCGCGCGCGGTATTGAGCAGGCCGGTGCCGCTGCGGTCCGGCGAGGAGTCGAGCTTGATGCCCACCAGTCCGATGGCGTCGAAACCGACGCCGATCAGCCCCTCGGTGTAGCCCGATTCGACCCGCAGGATCAAACCTTGCGCCCACTCCTCGGCCTTGCTTTGAGCCACGCCGGACTGGCGAAAATCGCGATTGAAGTAGTAGTTGCGCAGCTCCAGGCTGGCTTTGCTGTCCTGAAAGATGTCGGCGCAAGCCGGGGTAAGTATGGTGCTGGCCGCGATGCAGACAGCAAGACGCGAAGCCACTGGGAAGGCGTAGTTCATGGACGTATTTCTCTTATTGTTGTCAGGTTCGAACACGCCCTCGATAGACGCGCGAAAGTCGATCCTGAAAGCCGCGCCTGCGCCCGACAATCGAGAAAAACACCCCGCTGCCTTGAGTTTTATTCAAGTGGGTTTAGGCTCAGCGTTAAGTACACTGCGCGCCGCTCCTCCCATAAGAACAAGAGTTTGCCCACTATGGATCGTCTGCCTCCCCTCAATGCCATTCGCGCATTCGAGTCCGTCGCCCGGCATTTGAGCGTCACCCTGGCCGCCGACGAGTTGAACGTCACGCCCGGTGCGGTCAGTCGGCAGATCCGCACGCTGGAAGAATTTCTCAAGCTCGATTTGTTCGTGCGTGGTCACCGTCAGATCACCCTGACCGCCGCCGGCGAGGAATACTTTCGCGCCGTGGCCCGGGTGGTTGAAGACCTGCGCGGGGCAACGAAAAAACTCATGTCACCGCCCCGCCGTCGCCAGCTCAAGGTGCGCGCCTACACCACGTTCGCCATGCAGTGGTTGATTCCGCGACTCGCAAGTTTTCATGCGCAGAATCCGAAGATCGAAGTGCTGCTGACCGCCTCGCTGGAACCGGTGGATTTCTACAAGGAAGACATCGACGCGGCGATTCGCCTCGGTTCCGGCGAATGGCCCAACTGCAATTGTTATGTGCTCAGCGATAACCAACTGGCCCCGGTGTGCAGTCCGTCGTTGCTGCAACACGGGCCGGGTTTGCAGACGCCCGCCGACATCGCCGGCTACACCATGCTGCATTCGATTGCCCGGCTCGAAGACTGGCGCTATTGGCTGGAAGCCAGCGGTGTCAGTCGCGAAGTCGATGCTCACGCCGGCATGACCTATCAGAGTTCGTCGATGGTTTACGCGGCGGCGGTCGGCGGCCAGGGCATAGCCATGGCGCAGCTGTTTCTGGTGAGCAAGGAGTTGCAGGACGGCAGCCTGATCCGGCCGTTCGAGCAGGTGGTGGACATGGGTGTGTACACCTATTACCTGCTCACACCCAAGCACCGCGAAGAGAGCGATGACCTGCGAATCTTCCGCGAATGGATGCTGGAGCAAGCGCGCATTACTCGCGTTCAGGCTTGAGATTTACTCAACGGATAGCGGCATAAAACTGCTTTGTCGGCGCTTCGCCCGCTTGTCTAGCATGGGTCTCCAATGACAAAAAAGAGACCCTGCCATGACTGCTCTCGATACGCCTTCAATCGGTTTCATCGGCCTCGGTGCCATGGGCCAGAAAATGGCCCGCCATCTGTTGGAAAACGGTTTTGAACTGAGCCTGTTCGATCCCAATCCCGTTGCCTTGGCGCCGCTGCTGGAACGTGGTGCGCGCAGCTTCGCCACGCCTCGGGAAGTGGCCGACCATGCGCAAATCGTACTGGTCTGCGTGCCCACGCCAGACATTGTCGAACGGGTGATTTTGGGTGCGGACGGTGTGATCCACGGCCAGCAGGTCAACATCGTGGTGGACCATTCCACCACCGGCCCGAGCCTGGCCCGACGGCTGCACGCCGAGTTGGCCGAACGTGGTATCGATGCCCTCGATGCACCGTTGGCTGGCGGTGTGGCCGGGGCGCAGAACGGCACGTTGTCGGTGATGGTCGGTGGTGAACGTGGCGCCTATGAGCGCTGCGTGCCGGTGTTCGCGGCGTTCGGTAAAAAGGTCGAGCACATCGGCACCGAGCCGGGGTTGGGGCAGACATTGAAACTGGTCAACAACATGATCGTCGCGGCAACCCTGGTGGCTACCAGCGAAGCGATGTTGTTCGGGGTGAAGGCCGGGCTCGATGCGCGGCAAATGGTCGAGATGCTCAACGCCAGCACGGCGCGCAGTTTCACCAGCGAACAGATCCTCGCCGGCACGGTGATGCGGCGGGAGTTCGATTTCGGCTTTCGTCTGGATTTGATGCGCAAGGATGTGCGGCTGTTTCTGGCTGAGGCAGAAAATGCCGGTGCGCCTGCCTTTACCAGCTCTGTTGTGAAGCAGTTCTTTGACCAGGCGTTGACCGAGGGCGATCCGGCGCGGGACATGACGCAAGTGGTTCAGGTGCTTGAGCGCTTGGCCGGAGTCACACTGCAAGGTTGACAGGCCAACTGCATAAAAATCCAAAGATCGCAGCCTTCGGCAGCTCCTGCATTGATCCCT
>NZ_JBSVXD010000226.1:0-7824 GCF_054070755.1 Pseudomonas sp. SDO5591_S426
CGCGACCTCTGTAGGAGCAAGGCTTGCCCGCGATGGGCACACCTCGGTCTACCGGGAAAAATCAGGCCCGGCCTTTGCTTGCCGCTGACCCCAGCGGTCTTTAGACTTACGCCTCATTTCAATGAGAGCAGGGTCGATGCCAGCTGCCTTCCCCCCCGATTCTGTTGGTCTGGTGACGCCGCAAGTGGCGCACTTCAGCGAACCCCTGGCGTTGGCCTGCGGTCGTTCGCTCCCAGCCTATGACCTGACTTACGAAACCTACGGCACGCTGAATGCCGCAGCGAGCAACGCCGTGCTGATCTGCCACGCCTTGTCCGGCCACCACCACGCCGCCGGTTATCACAGCCCCGACGACCGCAAACCCGGTTGGTGGGACAGCTGCATCGGCCCCGGCAAGCCCATCGACACCAGCAAGTTCTTCGTGGTCAGCCTGAACAACCTCGGCGGCTGCAACGGTTCTACCGGCCCGAGCAGCATCAACCCGGAGACCGGCAAGCCGTTTGGCGCCGATTTCCCGGTGCTGACTGTGGAAGATTGGGTGCACAGCCAGGCGCGTCTGGCCGATCGCCTCGGCATCGCTCAGTTTGCAGCGGTTATCGGCGGCAGCCTCGGCGGCATGCAGGCGATGCAATGGAGCATCACTTACCCTGACCGCATCCGCCATTGCCTGGCCATCGCCTCGGCGCCGAAGCTGTCGGCGCAGAACATCGCCTTCAACGAAGTGGCGCGTCAGGCGATCCTCACCGACCCCGAGTTCCACGGCGGCTCGTTCCAGGAACAAGGCGTGATCCCCAAGCGCGGGCTGATGCTGGCACGGATGGTCGGGCACATCACTTACCTGTCCGACGATTCCATGGGCGAGAAATTCGGCCGTGGCCTGAAGAGCGAGAAGCTCAATTACGACTTCCACAGCGTCGAGTTCCAGGTCGAAAGCTACCTGCGTTATCAGGGTGAAGAGTTCTCGGGGCGTTTCGACGCCAACACTTATCTGCTGATGACCAAGGCCCTGGACTACTTCGACCCGGCGGCCAATTTCGACGATGACTTGGCGAAAACCTTCGCCGGCGCCACCGCAAAATTCTGCGTGATGTCGTTCACCACCGACTGGCGCTTCTCCCCGGCCCGTTCGCGGGAACTGGTGGACGCGCTGATGGCCGCGCGCAAGGACGTCTGCTACCTGGAGATCGACGCGCCGCAAGGCCACGACGCCTTCCTGATTCCGATCCCGCGCTACTTGCAGGCGTTCGGCAATTACATGAACCGCATTACGTTGTGAGAAAGCCATGAGAGCTGATCTGGAAATCATCCAGGAATGGATCCCCGCCGGCAGCCGCGTGCTCGACCTCGGCTGCGGCGACGGCGAGCTGCTGACCTGGCTGCGCGACAACAAGCAGGTCACCGGCTACGGCCTGGAAAACGACGCGGACAACATCGCCGAGTGCGTGGCCAAGGGCATCAACGTCATCGAACAAGACCTGGACAAAGGCTTGGGCAACTTTGCCAGCAACAGTTTCGATGTCGTGGTCATGACCCAGGCGCTGCAAGCGGTGCACTACCCGGACCGGATCCTCGAGGAAATGCTGCGGGTCGGCCGCCAGTGCATCATCACGTTCCCGAATTTCGGTCACTGGCGCTGCCGCTGGTACCTGGCGAGCAAGGGCCGCATGCCGGTTTCCGAATTCCTTCCTTACACTTGGTACAACACGCCGAACATCCACTTCTGTACATTCGCAGACTTTGAAGCGTTGTGTCGCGAACGTGAAGCGAAGGTCATTGATCGGCTGGCCGTGGATCAACAGCATCGGCACGGGTGGGCCAGCAAGCTTTGGCCTAATCTGTTAGGTGAGATCGGCATTTACCGCGTCAGCAGCCCGGGGCTTGCAGACCACAAGGTCGCGGTCTGAATCACCCAATTTCGAGGAGAACGATCATGGGTCGTCTAGCGCTGTTTCTACTCACCGCCTGCCTGAGCGTCACGGCCATGGCTGCCGATGCGATCAAAGGTGATCGCCAGGAAAAATTTGGCGACGTGACGGTGCACTACAACACCTTCAACTCCACGTTCCTGACACCGGACATCGCCAAAGCCGCGGAGCTCAACCGCAGCAAGAACCAGGGCGTGATCAACATTTCGGTGCTCAAGGATGGCAAACCGCTGACGGCGCAGGTCACCGGCACGGTGAAAGACCTGACCAGCCAAAGCGTACCGCTGGAATTCAAACAGATTACCGAGCAGGGCGCGATCTACTACATTGCCCAATACCCGGTCCCGCAGCAGGAAACCCGCACCTTCGACATCAAGGTGCAGACCGGTGACAAAATCAACACCATCAACTTCAACCAAGAGCTCTTCCCCGGCGAATGATCAACTTCACGCAACTCGTATTGGCCAGCCACAACGCCGGCAAACTGAAAGAACTCCAGGCCATGCTCGGCGATTCTGTGCAACTGCGCTCGATCGGCGAGTTCAGCAGCATCGAGCCTGAAGAAACCGGTCTGTCGTTCGTCGAGAACGCCATCCTCAAGGCGCGCAATGCCGCGCGCATCTCCGGCCTGCCGGCGCTAGCGGACGACTCCGGGCTGGCGGTGGATTTCCTTGGCGGCGCACCGGGCATCTACTCCGCGCGCTACGCCGACGGCAAGGGCGATGCGGCGAACAACGCCAAGCTGCTCGACGTGTTGAAGGACGTGCCGGAAGCCGAGCGCGGCGCGCAGTTCGTGTGTGTGCTGGCGCTGGTGCGTCACGCCGACGATCCGCTGCCGATCCTCTGCGAAGGTTTGTGGCACGGGCGCATTCTGACCCAGGCCAGCGGCGAACACGGTTTTGGCTACGACCCGCTGTTCTGGGTGCCGGAGCGCGATTGCTCCAGCGCCGAACTCAGCCCTGGCGACAAGAACCAGATCAGTCACCGCGCCCGTGCAATGGATCTGCTGCGCCAGCGTCTGGGCTTGAAATGACCCGTGAATCAACCGCGTCGCCGCTGATCTTCGGCGGCGACGCACCATCGCCAAGGGCGGCCCTGCCCGTGCTGCCGCCCTTGGCGCTGTACATCCACATTCCGTGGTGTGTACGCAAATGCCCTTATTGCGATTTCAACTCCCACACCGCCAGTCCCGTGCTGCCGGAAGAAGAGTACGTCGACGCATTGCTGGCCGACCTTGATCAGGACCTGCACGCCGTTTACGGACGTGAACTGAGCTCGATTTTCTTTGGTGGCGGCACACCAAGCCTGTTCAGCGCCGCGGCGTTGGGTCGCTTGCTCAAAGGTGTCGAACAACGCATCCCGTTTGCCAGCGACATCGAAATCACCCTGGAAGCGAATCCAGGGACGTTCGAGCAGGACAAGTTCGTCGCGTACCGGAAACTGGGGATCAATCGCCTGTCGATCGGCATCCAGAGCTTTCAGCAGGAAAAACTCGAGGCCTTGGGCCGTATCCACAACGGCGACGAAGCGGTGCGAGCCGCCGGCATGGCGCGTCAGGCCGGGTTCGATAACTTTAACCTGGACTTGATGCATGGCTTGCCGAATCAGTCCCTGGACGATGCCCTGGCGGACCTGCGCACCGCCATTGCCCTGAAACCCACGCACCTGTCGTGGTATCAGCTGACCCTGGAGCCGAACACCGTGTTCTGGAACCAGCCGCCTACGCTGCCGGAAGACGACACGTTGTGGGACATTCAAGAGGCCGGACAAGCGCTGCTCGCCGAACACGGTTACGCACAATACGAAGTCTCGGCCTATGCCCTGCCCGGTCGGCCGGCACGCCATAACCTCAATTACTGGAGTTTTGGCGACTTCATCGGCATCGGCGCCGGCGCCCATGGCAAGCTCAGCCACCCGGACGGGCGCATTGTCCGCACCTGGAAAACCCGCTTGCCGAAGGATTACCTGAATCCGGCGAAACGCTTTCAGGCTGGCGAGAAAGCGCTGGGCAACGATGAAATGCCGTTCGAGTTCCTGATGAACGCACTGCGCCTGACTGAAGGCGTCGAATCGCGGCTGTACCCGGAGCGCACGGGCATGACCCTGGAAAGCCTCGCCGAAGGCCGCCGTGAAGCCGAACAAAGCGGCCTGTTGCAGGTCGAACCGTCACGTCTGGTAGCCACCGAGCGCGGACAACTCTTCCTCAACGACTTGCTGCAGAAATTTCTGACATAAGGAAATCGAATGGATTTGGTACTCGACCTGCTTGCCACCGTGTCTCGCTGGAGCCGCAGCAATCTTTCGGAAATCGCCCTCGCCCTGGTGGGCTGTCTGCTAGTGCTGTTCGGTGCGGATTTCAAAGGCTGGGTCGAGCAACGCCTGGGCAGCATCGCCGGCGCCTTGCGCGCGCCGCTGATGGCCCTGCTGTGCATGATCGGCAGCGGCGCGGCACTGATCTACGCAACGCCGTGGATCGTTCGGGGTTTGAGCCAGTTCAACAACTACAGCCTGGCGCCGGTGTTGCTGGTGGTGTTGGTGTTGATTGGCGTGGTCGCTGACCGCCGCTGATATTCGGCCCACCCAAAACAACTGTAGGAGCCGAGCTTGCTCGCGATGGCGGTTTAACAGTCAGCATAGATGTTGAATGTTATGGCCTCATCGCGGGCAAGCTCGGCTCCTACAGTTTTTATAGCGTTACGGCTTAAGACTGCTTTTCGAACTTCAAATCCCAAACCCCATGCCCAAGACGTTCGCCGCGGCGTTCGAACTTGGTGATCGGGCGTTCGGCCGGACGCGGTACGCACTTGCCGTCTTCGGCCAGGTTGCGATAACCCGGCGCGACGTTCATTACTTCCAGCATGTACTCAGCATACGGTTCCCAGTCGGTGGCCATGTGCAGGATGCCGCCGACCTTCAACTTGCTGCGTACCAGCTCAGCGAACGACGCCTGAACGATACGGCGCTTGTGGTGACGGCTCTTGTGCCACGGGTCCGGGAAAAACAGCATCAAGCGATCAAGGCTGTTGTCAGCCACGCACCGGTTGAGCACTTCGATCGCATCGCAATCGTAGACTCGCAGGTTGGTCAGGCCTTGGGTCAGCACGCCATTGAGCAGCGCGCCGACACCCGGACGGTGCACTTCCACGCCGATGAAATCCTGCTCCGGCGAAGCGGCGGCCATTTCCAGCAGCGAATGGCCCATGCCGAAACCGATTTCCAGCGAGCGCGGTGCCGAGCGACCGAACACCTGGTCGAAATCCACCGGCGCGTCGGCCAACGGCAGCACAAACAGCGGCGTGCCCTGATCCAGGCCTTTTTGCTGGCCTTCGGTCATGCGCCCGGCGCGCATCACAAAACTCTTGATGCGGCGGTGTTGGCGCTCGTCGCCTTCTTCCGTCTGGATAGGCGTGTCGTTCGATTCAGTCATCAATGGCTCTTACTTGATCAGACCATCCAGCGGCGAAGAGGCGCTGGCATAGAGTTTTTTCGGCATGCGGCCGGCGAGGTAAGCCAGGCGTCCGGCAACGATGGCGTGTTTCATGGCTTCGGCCATCATGACCGGTTGTTGGGCATGGGCGATTGCCGAGTTCATCAGTACGGCATCACAACCCAGTTCCATGGCGATGGTGGCGTCGGACGCGGTACCGACACCGGCATCCACCAACACCGGAATCTTGGCTTCTTCGAGGATGATTTGCAGGTTGTACGGGTTGCAGATCCCCAGTCCCGAACCAATCAGACCGGCCAGCGGCATCACCGCGATGCAGCCGATTTCCGCCAACTGACGGGCGATGATCGGGTCATCACTGGTGTAGACCATCACGTCGAAGCCTTCCTTGACCAATGTTTCGGCGGCCTTGAGGGTTTCGATCACGTTGGGGAACAGGGTTTTCTGATCCGCCAGCACTTCCAGCTTCACCAGATTGTGGCCGTCGAGCAGTTCACGGGCCAGGCGGCAGGTGCGCACGGCCTCGATAGCGTCGTAGCAACCGGCTGTGTTCGGCAGGAAGGTGTAGCGGTCCGGCGACAGCACTTCGAGCAGGTTCGGCTCGCCCTCGATCTGCCCGAGGTTGGTGCGGCGCACGGCGAAGGTGACGATCTCGGCGCCCGAGGCTTCGATGGCCGTGCGGGTTTCTTCCATGTCACGGTACTTGCCGGTACCGACCAGCAAACGCGACTGGTAAGTACGACCGGCCAGGACGAAAGGCTTGTCGCTACGAACGATGCTCATGGGAAATCCTCTGTAGGGGTGAGGTTCTTGCAGAATTGTGTCGGCCCTTGGGCCAGACGGCTAGCCGCCGCCGATGGCATGCACCACTTCGACGTTGTCGCCGTCATTTAAAGTGGTGTCGGCATGCTGGCTGCGCGGGACGATATCCAGATTGAGTTCGACCGCCACCCGGCGTCCGGTCAGGTCCAGACGGGTGATCAGGGCCGCAACGGTTTCACCGTCGGGCAGTTCAAAGGATTCGCCGTTCAACTGAATGCGCATGCGCAAGGCCGCCATCATTTTTAGGGGCTGGCATTCTAGCCCGATCAGTCAGGCTGACCCAAGCCATTCGTCATGAAATGGACTGCACGGTCAGCTCAACCGCCAGGCGGCCAACCCCAGGCAGAACCAGCCGACCAGAAACGCCAGGCCACCGAACGGCGTGATTATGCCGAGCTTGCTGACACCGGTCAGCGTCAACACGTACAGGCTGCCGGAAAACAACAGGATGCCGATGGCAAACGATGCGCCGGCCCAGGTGACAAGGCGCCCGGGAATCTGCGTTGCCAGCAATGCGACGCCCAGCAACGCGAGGGTGTGCACCAGCTGATAGATCACGCCGGTATGAAAAATCGCCAGGTACTCGGCGCTAAGACGGTTTTTCAGACCATGAGCGGCAAAGGCACCAAGGCCGACACCGGTGAAGCCGAAAAAAGCGGCCAGCATCAGAAAGCCACGCAGCATGCAGAACTCCAGTCAGACTCGATCAACAGGGTCTGTATAATGGCCCGCTCAACGGGTTCGGCCAAGCCATCTCTATGCTGCGTATCTATTTCCGTCGTTTCACCAAGGCCGTGCTCTGGCTCATGGGCGGCAGCGTCCTGCTGGTGCTGATTTTCCGCGTGGTGCCGCCACCGGGAACCGCGCTGATGGTCGAGCGCAAGATCGAATCCTGGATCGATGGCGAGCCCATTGACCTGCAACGCACCTGGAAACCCTGGGAAGAGATCTCCGATGACCTGAAAGTCGCGGTAATTGCCGGCGAAGACCAGAAATTCCCGGAGCACTGGGGCTTCGACGTCAATGCGATCAAGGCCGCCCTGGCCCATAACGAACTCGGCGGCTCGATTCGCGGCGCCAGCACCCTCAGCCAGCAAGTATCGAAAAACCTGTTCCTGTGGTCCGGCCGCAGCTGGCTGCGCAAGGGTCTGGAAGCCTGGTTCACCGGGCTGATCGAAGTGTTCTGGCCCAAGCAGCGGATTCTTGAGGTCTACCTCAACAGTGTCGAATGGGATGAAGGCGTGTTTGGCGCCGAAGCGGCGGCCAGGCATCACTTTGGCGTAAGCGCCAAAGGTCTCAGTCGCCAGCAATCGAGCTTGTTGGCCGCCGTTCTACCCAACCCGCGTGTGTGGAGTGCCAGCCATCCGACCCCGTACGTGGCGCGGCGTGCAGGCTGGATTCGGCGGCAGATGAGTCAGTTGGGTGGCGATAGTTATCTGGTGGGACTTAATGATTCGCGGCGGGCGCCTTGGTCCCAATAATTGAAAAGTCAAAAGATCGCAGCCTTCGGCAGCTCCTACAGGGGTCCGCGATCCTATGTAAGAGCTGCCGAAGGCTGCGATCTATTGAGCCAGATCGAGTAGGAGGCGGATTTACATCCGCCGTCCTCTCACACCACCGTACGTACGG
>NZ_JBSVXD010000227.1:0-7773 GCF_054070755.1 Pseudomonas sp. SDO5591_S426
GCCGGCAAGCCGTGCTCCTACAGAGGTTTACTCGCGAGGCACCAGGTCCAGGCACACAGAATTGATGCAGTAACGCAGACCGGTGGGTGGCGGGCCGTCCGGGAACACGTGCCCCAAGTGCGCGTCGCATTTGGCGCAGACCACTTCCGTGCGGATCATGCCGTGGCTGACGTCACGGATTTCGGTCATGGCGTTGTCGCCGATCGGCGCATAGAAGCTCGGCCAGCCGCAGCCGGAATCGAATTTGGTCTTGGAATCGAACAACGGTTCGTTGCAGCAGATGCAGTGGTAGATCCCGTCGACCTTGCTGTCGTTGTATTTGCCGGAGAACGGTCGTTCGGTGCCCTTGAGGCGGCACACGTTGTACTGCTCCGGATCGAGCATGGCCTTCCATTCTTCCAGGGTTTTTTCCAACTTTTCCATCATCACACCTCGGCGGCTGAAAAAGCCCGATCTGTACCTTTTCCACGGATCGGGCGGCACGTATGATTGCGCCTCGTCAAACGCCAGTCTGGCAGCCAGACCACGCGCATTCAAACGGATTTATGGATGCTGCCTCTCAAGGCGTCAGGCCTGTGTGATTACGCAGGATTCCCAGTACGGTTGTTCACACGCCGCCTGGATCGTTCATTTTCGGGAACACATCGCCATGCAGGTCAGCAAATCGAACAAGCTCGCCAACGTCTGCTACGACATTCGCGGCCCAGTGCTCAAGCACGCCAAACGCCTGGAAGAGGAAGGCCATCGCATCCTCAAGCTGAACATCGGCAACCCGGCGCCCTTTGGTTTCGAAGCGCCGGATGAAATCCTCCAGGATGTGATCCGCAACCTGCCGACCGCCCAGGGCTACAGTGACTCCAAAGGCCTGTTCAGCGCGCGCAAGGCCGTGATGCAGTACTACCAGCAAAAGCAGGTGGAAGGCGTCGGCATTGAAGACATCTACCTGGGCAACGGCGTTTCCGAGCTGATCGTGATGTCGATGCAGGCCCTGCTCAACAACGGCGACGAAGTGCTGGTGCCGGCTCCGGACTACCCGCTGTGGACTGCAGCGGTGAGCCTGTCCGGTGGTAATCCGGTGCATTACCTGTGCGACGAACAGGCCAACTGGTGGCCGGACCTGGCCGACATCAAGGCCAAGATCACCCCGAACACCAAGGCGCTGGTGATCATCAACCCGAACAACCCGACCGGTGCGGTGTATTCGAAGGAAGTGCTGCTGGGCATGCTGGAACTGGCCCGCCAGCACAATCTGGTGGTGTTCTCCGACGAGATCTACGACAAGATTCTCTACGACGATGCCGTGCACATCTGCACCGCGTCCCTGGCGCCGGACCTGCTGTGCCTGACCTTCAACGGTCTGTCCAAGTCCTATCGCGTCGCCGGTTTCCGTTCCGGCTGGATCGCCATTTCCGGCCCGAAACATCACGCGCAGAGCTACATCGAAGGCATCGACATGCTGGCCAACATGCGCCTGTGCGCCAACGTGCCGAGCCAGCACGCGATCCAGACCGCATTGGGTGGCTACCAGAGCATCAACGACCTGGTGCTGCCGCAGGGCCGTCTGCTGGAACAGCGCAACCGTACCTGGGAACTGCTCAACGACATTCCGGGCGTGAGCTGCGTCAAGCCGATGGGCGCGCTGTACGCATTCCCGCGCATCGACCCGAAAGTCTGCCCGATCCACAACGACGAGAAATTCGTCCTCGACCTGCTGCTTTCCGAGAAGCTGCTGGTGGTGCAAGGCACGGCCTTCAACTGGCCATGGCCGGACCACTTCCGCGTAGTGACCCTGCCACGCGTCGATGACCTCGACATGGCCATCGGGCGCATCGGCAACTTCCTCAAGTCCTATCGCCAGTAAATGGCCTTCACCGTGCGATGCCAAACCATCGCACGGCGATTCATTCAGCAACACATGCTTGCGCCCTGCCGCCCCCTGACACCTCACTCCCTGATCGATAACACCTGGCTTGCTCGCGTCTAATAACGACGGGGGTCGGGGCGTCAAGTGGCTTACAAACACTTCCCGCTGCACCATCGGAAAAGTCCTTCAAGCGACTAAGCTATTGCTGTAGGACACAGTTTGAAATAGTCACCCGGTTGAATACCCCGGTGCAGCACCTTATATACCCCGCAGTACGCTACATCTTTAGCATAAGGAGATTTCTACAACCATGATGCGCATCCTGCTGTTTTTGGCCACTAACCTGGCGGTCGTGCTGATTGCCAGCATCACCCTGAGCCTTTTCGGCTTCAACGGGTTCATGGCGGCCAATGGGGTTGACCTCAATCTCAATCAGCTGCTGATTTTCTGTGCGGTCTTTGGTTTCGCCGGTTCCCTGTTCTCGCTGTTCATCTCCAAGTGGATGGCGAAGATGAGCACCAGCACCCAGATCATCACCCAGCCACGCACTCGTCACGAGCAATGGCTGCTGCAAACCGTCGAGCAACTGTCCCGCGAAGCCGGGATCAAGATGCCCGAAGTCGGGATTTTCCCGGCCTACGAGGCGAACGCCTTCGCCACCGGCTGGAACAAGAACGATGCGCTGGTCGCGGTCAGCCAGGGCTTGCTCGAACGCTTCTCGCCGGATGAAGTGAAAGCCGTTCTGGCCCACGAAATCGGCCACGTGGCCAACGGCGACATGGTGACCCTGGCGTTGATCCAGGGCGTGGTGAACACCTTCGTGATGTTCTTCGCCCGGATCATCGGCAACTTTGTCGACAAGGTGATCTTCAAGAACGAAGAAGGCCAGGGCATCGCCTACTACGTCGCGACCATCGTCGCCGAATTGGTCCTGGGTATCCTGGCCAGCGCCATCGTGATGTGGTTCTCGCGCAAACGCGAATTCCGCGCTGACGAAGCCGGTGCAAACCTGGCCGGTACGGCCGCGATGATTGGCGCCCTGCAACGCCTGCGTGCGGAACAAGGCCTGCCGGTGCACATGCCCGACACCTTGAACGCCTTCGGCATCAACGGTGGCATCAAGCAAGGGTTCGCCCGCATGTTCATGAGCCACCCGCCGCTGGAAGAGCGTATCGACGCTCTGGCTCGTCGTCGGGGCTAAGAGACTCCACAGCAAAACAAAAGGCCCGCAGCGATGCGGGCCTTTTTTTGTCTGCCGAGACCCGCACAGACAACGGTCTTTTAACGAGTGGAAACCCGATACACCCGCTCCTCAAGCCGCGTGACACCCGCCTCCAGGAATTTCCCGCTCTCGCTCAGCACATCCTGATCTTCCAGGATCTTCAGCGTCCATGAAGCCCCGAACAACTGCTGCACTTCTTCATCGAGCACGGCAAACGGCGGGCCGGACATTTGCGACTGGTCATAGTCCAGTGTAATCAGCAGTCCAAGAGACTCCTTTGGCAGTATCCGCGTCAAATGGGCGGAATAGCGCTCTCGCATGTCCACCGGCAGCGCGATCAACGCAGCGCGATCATAAAGCGCGGAGCAATCGGCAACATCGCCTGCCGTCAGCTCGAAGAAATCGCCGCACCACAGCTCAATGGAACCTGCCCGATAAACCTTGAACGGCCCCTGTTCGCTAACGGCCGGATCAAAGCCATGTTCACTGAAAAACTCCTCGACGGCTTTTTCCGACAGTTCGACTCCCAAGACCTCATGACCTTGATGGGCGAGCCATAGCAAATCCAGGCTTTTTCCACATAGCGGCACCAACACGCGTGCGCCTTCTTCAAGGCTCAACGCTGGCCAGAACCGCTTCAGATGAGGGTTCACCTGCGGCAGATGAAAGCCGATCTGATTCGACGCCCACTTCTTGTGCCAAAACTCCGGCTGCATAAATAACCCCGAAAATTCGATCAAAACACCCTAAAACTTATATTAGATTTAGATCAATGATCTGACTGAAGATGGTGCATCTTAACTCTCAGGAGCTCATTCATGTTCCCCAGCCTGTACATATCCCATGGCTCCCCGATGCTTGCGCTGGAACCTGGTGCCAGTGGGCCGGCTCTGGCTCGCCTGGCGGCAGAAATGCCCAAACCCGAAGCCATCGTGATTGTTTCTGCACATTGGGAAAGCCATGAGCTATTAGTCAGCGGCAATCCCCAGCCCGAAACCTGGCATGACTTTGGTGGTTTTCCAAGGGCACTGTTCGAAGTGCAATACCCGGCGCCTGGCGAACCTCAACTGGCCGCAGAGGTTGTCGAGCTGTTGAACGCCGCCGACCTTCCGGCGCGCATCGATGCCCGTCGGCCGTTCGATCATGGGGTCTGGGTGCCTTTGTCCTTGATGTATCCGCAAGCGGATATTCCGGTTGTCCAGGTCTCGCTGCCCACCCGAGGCGGACCCGCCCTGCAAACCCGCGTCGGTCATGCCTTGGCCAGCCTGCGCGGACACGGCGTGCTGGTGATCGGCTCCGGCAGCATCACCCACAACCTGCGGGAACTGGACTGGCATGCCGGCCCAGAAAGCGTCGAACCTTGGGCGCAGGCGTTCCGCGACTGGATGATCGAGAAGCTGGCGGCGAACGACGAAGCGGCCCTGCACGATTATCGCCAACAAGCACCGAACGCCGCGCGCAACCACCCCAGCGACGAGCATTTGTTGCCGCTGTACTTTGCCCGCAGCGCCGGAGGCGAATTCAGCGTTGCCCACAAAGGGTTCACCATGGGTGCGCTGGGCATGGATATTTATCGCTTCGGCTGAGATGAAGATCAAAAGATCGCAGCCTTCGGCAGCTCCTACATGGGATCGCATTTCTCTGTAGGAGCTGCCGCAGGCTGCGATCTTTTTTGCAGGCAAAAAAATCCCCGAACCAGTCGGGGATTTTTTATGTTCGATCAATCAGCCCGGGGGCGGATCAATCTTCGCGGTAGCGACGCAGCTTCAACTGCTTACCGGCAACGCGAGTGTCCTTCAGCTTGGTCAGCAACTTCTCAAGACCATCTTCCGGCAGCTCGACGAGGCTGAAGCTGTCACGCACCTGGATGCGACCGATTGCTTCGCGAGCCAGACCACCTTCGTTGAGAATGGCGCCCAGCAGGTTCTTGGCAGCGATACCGTCACGCGCACCCAGCGCGGTACGGCAACGAGCACGACCTTCGCCCAGCGGCATTGGTGCGCGACGCTCGCGGTCACCACGCTCAGGACGATCACCGGAACGCTCTGGACGATCGCCACGCGGTGCGTTGTTCGGCACCAGTGGACGCTCTTTCTCGATAGCGGCCAGGTTCAGCGCTTGACCGTTGGTTGCCTTGCGCAGCAGGGCTGCGGCCAGGGCACGCGGGCTGCAACCGATGTCGGCGGTCAGGCGATCGAGCAGATCACCGTGGGTCGATTCAGCATCAGCCACCAGCGGCGACAGGCTGTTGGTCAGTTTCTTGATGCGCGCATCCAGAACGGCTTGAGCGTCCGGCAGGCGAACTTCAGCAACCTTCTGACCGGTTACACGCTCGATCACTTGCAGCATGCGGCGCTCACGTGGAGTCACCAGCAGCAGTGCACGACCTTCGCGACCGGCACGGCCGGTACGGCCGATACGGTGAACGTAGGATTCTGGGTCGTACGGCATGTCAACGTTGAACACGTGAGTGATGCGCGGAACGTCCAGACCACGAGCAGCAACGTCGGTCGCCACAACGATGTCCAGACGGCCATCCTTGAGGGAGTCGATCACGCGCTCACGCTGGTTCTGGGCGATGTCACCGTTCAGCGCAGCGGCTTTGTAGCCTTTGGCTTCCAGGGCACTGGCCAGGTCCAGGGTCGCTTGCTTGGTACGCACGAACATGATCAGCGCGTCGAAATCTTCCACTTCCAGCAAGCTGAGAACGGCCGAAGTCTTCTGGTCAGCGTGAACCAACAGGTGAGCCTGTTCGATCGCGGTAACGGTCTGGGTCTTGGTCTGGATCTTCACGTGTTGCGGATCGCGCAGGTGGCGTTCGGCAATGGCACGGATCGACTGCGGCAAGGTGGCCGAGAACAATACGGTCTGACGGGTTGCAGGCAGAGCCTTGAAGATAACTTCCAGGTCGTCCATGAAGCCCAGTTTGAGCATTTCGTCGGCTTCGTCGAGAACCAGGTGGTTCACGGTCGCCAGTACTTTTTCGTCACGACGCAGGTGGTCGCACAGACGGCCCGGAGTGGCGACAACGATCTGTGCGCCATTACGGATTGCTTTCAGCTGTGGGCCCATCGGCGCGCCGCCGTAGACAGCCACAACAGTTACGCCCGGCATTTGCTTGGCGTAGGTTTCGAAAGCGGTTGCAACTTGTAGCGCCAACTCACGAGTTGGGGCCAGGATCAGGGCTTGCGGCTCGCGCTTTGCAGGATCGATGCGATGCAGGATCGGCAGGGCGAACGCAGCGGTTTTACCCGTACCGGTTTGCGCCTGACCAATCATGTCGTGACCGGCCATGATGATCGGGATCGATTGCTGCTGAATAGCCGATGGCTCTTCGTAGCCAGTCGCGATGACGGCTGCAAGAATATTCGGATTGAGATTAAAAGCGGCGAAGCCGCCGGTTTCCTGGGTCATGGGTCTGCCTCTAAGTGCATCCGCAAAGACCCATGCTCCAAAGCTGCGCGTGCCGTGTTGAGACTCAAGAGTCGCCCTGGCAGCTTTGTCGGCGGGGATTTGCGAAAACGAATGAATGAAAAGAATCGTCAAGGGAGAGTCCGCAGTACGGACGTGCAGCCGAAGCTGACTTCGGGGAATTGCTCTACCTAAACGCGGCCCGGCTAAAGGCCGGCGCGCACTATACCGGAATTTGCCGAAAAAGGGAGCTTTTTTTATCGCAAAACTCCCGCGTACGGCGTTCTGTCACAGGCTTTGCGGATAATCGTGCAAGCGTCTATTTTTCAAAGGCCCGGCCTTGCGGGTTATGGCGCTAAAACGGTTCACCCGGACCACCCGGACCGTCGGTCCGACTCCCCTTCCCGCCCGAGGAAATGCACCATGAAAGAGCTCAACACCAGTCGTGTGAGCCGTGAAAAACGCGGTCACGTCCTGTTGATCGGCCTGGATCGGGTGGCCAAACGCAACGCCTTCGACCTCGACCTGCTCAACGAACTGAGCCTGGCCTACGGCGAGTTCGAAGCCGACAGCGAGGCGCGGGTGGCGGTGGTCTTTGGTCATGGCGAACATTTCACCGCCGGGCTGGATCTGGTGAGCGCCAGCGCGGCGCTGACCGAAGGCTGGCAGGCGCCACCCGGCGGTTGCGATCCATGGGGCGTGTTCGCCGGGCCAAGGGTCAGCAAACCGGTGATCGTCGCCGCGCAGGGTTATTGCCTGACCATCGGCATCGAATTGATGCTGGCCGCAGATATCAACCTGTGCGCCAGCAACACCCGCTTCGCGCAAATGGAAGTACAGCGCGGGATTTTCCCGTTTGGCGGGGCCACTTTGCGCCTGCATCAGGTGGCCGGTTGGGGCAATGCCATGCGCTGGATGCTGACCGGCGACGAGTTCGATGCCCGGGACGCCTTGCACTTGGGCCTGGTGCAGGAAGTCATGGCCAGTGAGGACTTGCTGCCGCGAGCGATTGAGCTGGCCGAGCGAATCGCGCGACAGGCGCCGCTGGGGGTCCAGGCGACGCTGATGTCGGCCCGGCAGGCGCGGTATGAAGGGGAAACCGCTGCGGCACAAGGATTACCGACGCTGGTGAAGAAGTTGCTGACCAGTGAGGATGCGCAGGAGGGTGTGCGGTCGCTGGTAGAACGGCGGCCCGGGATTTTCAAAGGCTGCTGAAAATCCGTGTAGGAGCTGCCGAAGGCTGCGATCTTTTGATCATGAAGAACAAAATCAAAAG